>JAIBAS010000322.1 GCA_019695075.1 Promineifilum sp.
CTGGGCACGTTGGGGGGCGTCGTCCTGTGGGCGGTCCTGGGGCTGATCATGGGCGGCACGACCGCGCGCACGCAGCGCGCGGTCGATCCCTTCCACCGCTGGTCGTTGCCGGTCATTGCCGTGGCCGGGCTGATGCTGCTGGCCGTGCTGATCGTCGCCGCGCGGCCCGTCAATCGCGCCGGGCAACTGGCCGGCGGCGTGCTGCTGAACACAACCCACAGCGCCGCGCAAGCCGCCGCCGCGGCCGAGCCACTGACGGCCGCCCGCTGCCGCGCCGGCTGGTACGAGGGCCTCCTGCTGCACGAGGCCGGCGACATAGCGCGCCGCTCGGCTGTCTGGGGTGACCTGCTGGCCTGCGCCGCCGACTACACCGGTTACATGGCCGTGCTGGCCCACGATGACGCTGCCCTGGCCCAACAGGCCCTTACCGTGCAGCCGGACAACCCGGCGGCTTACTTCTGGCTGGCCAGTCTCTCCGCGCCCGACAAGCCCGACGAGGCCGTCGCCCTCTACCGGCAGGGGTTGGCCCTGGCTCCCGGCGATGGACGGCGCTGGTTGGCCCTGGCGGAGCTGCTCGACGGCCGGGACGAAGACGGCGCGCTCGATGCTTACCTGCAAGCCTGCCTCCACGGCGACCCCGGCGCGAACGGCTGCGCCCGCGCCGCGGCCATTGTCGCCGCCCGTGGCGACCTGGAGACGGCCATCCGCTACTACCGCCTCTCCAACTGGAGCGAAGCCCAGGCCATGGCCGACGAACTGGAACGCCAGATAGACCCGTAGGGCGCACCTGCGTGTGCGCCCCTGGTCTGAGTGTGTGCCACATTGGGTCAGAGGGCAGACACGCGGAGGGTAGACACGCAGGTCTGCCCCTATCCCCTAATCCCTATCCCCTACCCCCTATCCCCTCCCCACAACAACGCTATAATCACGTCCATGTCCATTCTCAACGCAACGCGCGTCGGGCAGTCGTTTGGCGAATTCGACGTCTTCAGCGGCGTCAGCGTCAGCATCCCGCGCGACGGCAAGGTTGGCCTCGTCGGCCCCAACGGCGTGGGCAAGACGACGCTGCTGCTCATCCTGGCCGGGCAGGCGGAACCCTCGGCCGGGGCGGTTCACGTCGCTCGCGGCACGCGCATCGGCTACCTGTCGCAGGAGTCGTCCGATGCCTTCGTCGGCGTGCTGGCCGAGCAGACGGTCTACGACGAGATGCTGACCGTCTTCAGCGACCTGCGGGCCATCGAAGAACGCCTGCGCGCCCTGGAGCACGAGATGGGCGCGGCCGACGCCCACGACGCCTTGCTGGACGAGTACAGCCGCCTGCAAGCGCAGTACGAAGTCGCCGGCGGCTATGAGTATGACACCCGCATCCGCATGATCCTGACCGGGCTGGGCTTCGATGCGTCCACGTGGGGTCAGCCCCTGTCGCAACTCAGCGGCGGCCAGAAAACGCGCGTTCTGCTCGGCCGCCTGCTGCTGGAAGCGCCCGACCTGCTCATCCTCGACGAGCCGACCAATCACCTCGACGTGCAGGCCATCGAGTGGCTGGAGAATACGCTCAATACCTGGCCCGGCGCGGTGCTGGTGGTCAGCCACGATCGCTACTTCCTCGACCGCGTGGCCAAGACCATCTGGGAGATGAGCCGCCGCGGCGTCGAGACCTACCGCGGCAACTACAGCGCCTACCTGACCCAGCGTCAGGATCGCTGGGAGCGCTTGCAGCGCGACTACGAGACCTTCCAGGAGCACGTGGCCAAGGAGCTTGACTTCATCCGCCGCAACATCGCCGGGCAACGCACGCAAATGGCCTGGGGCAAGCTGTCGCGCCTGGCCCGCGAGGTGGAGGCCGTGCGCGCCGGCGGGTTGGGGGCCATCGCCGATCTGCGCACGCGCGGTTGGGCGCGCATCGCCGACGAACTGGCCCTGCAGCGGCCGGCGGCGACGCTGGCCGAACTGGAAGCGGCCCTGGCCGCGCTGCCCGCGCCGACACGGCCGCCGGTGGTCAATATGCGCCTCAACGCCGCTTTCCGCAGCGGCAACATCGTCCTGCGCGCCGCCGACCTGACTGTGGGCTACACCGACCGGCCGTTGTTCACCGTCGCTGAGCTGGAGCTGCACCGCCTGGAAACGGCCGCGCTCATCGGCCCCAACGGCACGGGCAAGACGACCTTCCTGAAGGTCATTCTCGGCCAACTGGAGCCGCTGGCCGGCCGCCTGTCGCTGGGCGCGAGCCTCCACATCGGCTATTTCGCCCAGGCCCAGGAGGCGCTCAACCCGGACGCGACCGTCCTGGACGAATTGCTGCGCCACAAGGACATGCCCATCAGCGAGGCGCGCAACTATCTGGCCCGCTACCTTTTCCGCGGCGACGACGTGTTCAGCCAGGTGGGCACGCTGAGCGGCGGTGAGCGGGCGCGGCTGGCGCTGGCCATCCTGGTGCTGGAGAACGCCAACTTCCTGCTCCTCGACGAGCCGACCAACCACCTCGACATCGCCTCGCAGGAGACATTGCAGGCGGCCCTGGAGGCGTTCGACGGCACGATCCTGCTGGTGACCCACGACCGCTACCTGGTTGACCGGCTGGCCAGCCAGATCTGGGAACTGCGCGAGGACGACGGGGGCGAGATGCGGCTGGAGGTCTTCAAGGGGCCGTATCAGGAGTACCTGGCCGCCAAGGCGGGCAAGAGCGCCGTGGTCGAAGCGGCCCCCGCGCCCGCACCGGCCAACGGGACGACCACGGTCGCGCCGCGGCTGAGCAAGAACGAGCAGCGCAAGCGGGCGGAGACGCTGGCGACGCTGGAGCGCGGCATCGCCGCGGCCGACACGGAGATGGCGGCGTTGGGCGAGGCGCTACAGGTGGCCGCTGTGGCCCAGGACTACGCCGAACTGCAACGCCTGACGGCGGCCTACCAGGCGGCCCAGGCGCGGCAGGAAGCGCTCTACGGCGAATGGGAGGCATTGGCGCATGAGCCGGCGGATCATCGGGCTGACGGGTAATATCGCCACGGGCAAGTCGGCCGTCATGCGGCTGGCCGCCGCGCGGGGCGCGCTGACCATCGACGCCGACGGCGTTGTCCACGAGCTGCTGGCCGGCGACGCCGGCATCCAGGCGCAAGTCGTGGCCGCCTTCGGCGAGGGCGTGCGCCGCGCCGACGGCGGCATCGACCGCGCCGCCCTGGGGGCCGTCGTCTTTGGCGACCCGGCGCGGCTGCGGCAACTCGAAGCCATCCTGCACCCGGCCGTGCGGCTGGCCATCGCCCGGCGCGTGGCCGGCAGCGACGCGCCGGTGATCGTCATCGAGGCCATCAAGCTGTTGGAGGGGCCACTGGCGGCCATGTGCGACCAGATCTGGGTGACGGCCTGCGCGCGCGAGACGCAGATGGCCCGGCTGCGCGTTTGCCGGGGCATGGACGAGGCCAGCGCCGCCGCACGCATCGACGCGCAAAGCCCCCAGGCGGACAAGATCGCCCGCGCCGACGTGGTTATTACCACCGATGGGCTGTTGCGTGAGACGGAGACGCAGGTGGCGGCGGCCTGGGAGGCGTGGGAAAGCGGGGGAGCGGGGGAGCGGGGGGGCAGGGGGGAGGAAGAGAGCGGGTGAGCACTGGCCTCTGGTTAGAAGGTGTGCATTTCTGAGGCAACCCCGCTATCATTTAGACCCATGCAAGCCATCAAAGACTGGGTTCTGCGCCATACGAATCTGGCGGCCTGGATTGTCCTGGCCGTCGGCATGAATGCCATCCTCATTTACGAGGCGCGCGATGTGGGTCTGCTGCCGATGCAGTGGTTCTGGCTCATCCTCATCACGACGCTGGTGGCCGGGGCGTGCATCTGGATCATCAGTTGGGGCGACGACGAGGATGCCGCCGCCGAGCCGGCCGCCCAGTCCGCGCCCGAGGACGCCAGGACGGACCGCTAGGCAGCATCGAAGCCCCCCATGGAAGCGCCACTGCCGCCAGAGCCGGACACCCGGCTCTACGAACAGGTCGATGCCCTGCGCCGGGAGTTAGACGGCCTGTTCGCCGTCGCCGACACGACGCTCGATTTCCCCAACAAGGGCTACATTCGCTTCCGCGGCCGTTTGCTGTGCGACCCGACCGACTGCTATGGCGAGTTGCGCCGCCGCTTTGAACGCTACGGCTACACGCCGATGGTCACGGCCGAAGACGATGGCCGTACCTCCGTCGTCGCCCTGCCGGTTGTCTTCACCCACGGGCGCACGCGCTGGATCATCAACCTCGTTCTCTTCCTGCTGACCATCGCCTCGACGTTGTACGTTGGCGCGGGCTATGACGCGACGACGCAGGCGGAGGCGCTGCAAATCTGGCGCGGTTGGCCCTTCGCCGCCAGCATCCTGCTCATTCTGGGTGCGCACGAGATGGGCCACTACTTCGCCGCCCGCCGCCACGACGTTCCGGTGACGCTGCCCTTCTTCATCCCCATGCCGTTTTCCTACTTCGGCACACTGGGCGCGTTCATCCAACTGCGCGGGCCGGCCAGCAACCGGCGGGCGCTGTTCGACGTGGCCGTGGCCGGGCCGCTGGCGGGGTTGGTCTTCGCCCTGCCGCTGCTACTCTATGGCCTGGCCACCTCCGACCTGGGGCCGATTGCTCCCGGCCAGCTGTTTGAGGGCAACTCGATCCTCTACCTGCTGGCCAAGCTGGTCGTCTTCGGCCGCGTTCTGCCCGGCAACGGCGCCGATGTCTACCTGAATCAGGTCGCCTGGGCCGGCTGGGTGGGGCTGTTCGTCACCGGGTTGAACCTGCTGCCGGTGGGGCAGCTGGACGGCGGCCACGTCGCCTACTCTCTCCTCGGCGAGCGGGCGCGGCGGCTCTTCTGGCCGGCCATCATCGGCCTGGCGCTGATCATCGTCTACTCCTGGCTGCAAGGCGCGCCGGCGCTGACGTGGGGGCTGTGGATCGTGCTGCTGTTGGCCTTCGGCCGCTACCACGCCCGGCCGCTGGAAGATATCAGCGGCCTTGACCCCCGCCGCCGGGCGCTGGGCGTGCTAACGTTGGCCCTGTTTTTCCTCTGCTTTGTGCCCCTGCCGCTGGTGGCCATCGCGCGATAGAAGAATTCCACCCCATCGCGAATCCCCACAATTGTGCTAGAATCGCCCGTTAATCTGTTTACAGGCAGGTAGCTATGCGGATCGTTGTTGACGCGATGGGGAGCGATGATCACCCCGGGCCGGACGTGGCCGGGGCAGTGCAGGCTGCGCGCAGCTTCGGCGACGCCATTATCCTGGTCGGCGACCAGCGGCGGATCGAAGCCGAACTGAAAGCCCACGACACGGCCGGGCTGGCCATTGAGGTGCGCCACGCCGCCGAGGCCATTGGTATGAAGGACTCGCCCTCGGCCGCGGCGCGCGACAAGCGCGAGTCGTCGATGCACGTTGGCCTGGCGCTCGTGCGCGCCGGCGAAGCCGATGCTTTCGTCAGCGCGGGCAACACCGGCGCGATCCTGGCCGTGGCCACGCTGCGACAGACCGGCCTGGGGCGCATCCCCGGTGTGCTGCGCCCGGCCATGGGCGTCGTCTTCCCCATCGAGAGCAAGCCCATGCTCATCGACAACGGCGCCAACGCCGACGCCAAGCCGGAGTACCTGCTCCAGTTCGGCCAGATGGGTAGCATCTACGTCGAGCACATGCTGGGCATCGCCCGACCGCGCGTCGCCCTCATCTCCAACGGCGAGGAAGAGGGCAAGGGCAACCAGCTTGTCAAAGAGGCCATCCCCCTGCTGGCCGCCAGCGGGCTGAACTACGTCGGCAACATCGAGCCGAAGGAGTTCGTCGCCGGCGCGGCCGAGGTTGGCGTCATCGACGGCTTTGCCGGCAACATCATGATGAAGACGGCCGAGGCCGTGGCCGGCTACATGTCCGACACCATCCGCAAGTACCTTATGGCCGGCACATTGACCAAGATCGGCGGGGCGCTGGCGCGACCCGCTTTCCGGCGCGTGCGCGACCAGTTGAACCCCGACGAGGTCGGCGGCGCGCCACTTCTGGGCGTCAACGGGGTTGTGATTATTGCCCACGGCCGCTCCAACGCCTACGCCATCCGGCAGGCCATCGGCCAGGCGCGACGGGTGTCCGAGCGCGGCATCGTCGCCGCCATCGCCGAGCGGCTGGCGAGATAAGAGGCTAACGCGAAGCAGGGACTAGGGGTTAGGGACTAGGGACTAGCAAGAAGCCCTAGCCTCTAGTCCCTAGCCCCTTGCGATAAAAGGAAACAACATGACAGACACACTGCTGGACGCGCGCGGCCGCCCGCGCGTTGTCATCACCGGCATGGGCATGATCAGCCCGCTGGGCCACTCCGTTGAGGAGAGCTGGGCCAACCTGCTGGCCGGCGTCTCCGGCATCGGCCCCATCACCCAGTTTGACGCCACCGACCTCGCCACACGCATCGCCGGCGAAGTCAAGGACTTCAACGCCCGCGACCACATGGACTTCAAGGAAGCGCGGCGCATGTCGCGCGCCTCGCAGCTGACCGTGGCCGCGGCGCGCATGGCCCTGGCCGACGCCGGCCTGCCGGAGC
>JAIBAS010000622.1 GCA_019695075.1 Promineifilum sp.
GTGGGCGAAGGCGAGGGTGGCAGCGAGGGCGGCAGTTCGGCCGTGGCCGCCAGCGTCGGCGGCAGGGGCGTCGCCCCGGCGAGGCGGTCGCTGGCCCACGGACGGGCGAGCAGCAAATAGAGCGCACCGGCAAGGATAAGGGCGAGGACGAGCAACACCACAGCCACGCGTTTCATGGCTCCTCCAACGACCGCCGCGCCCCGGACGGGTGATCGATAGATGGGCGTGGGGGTCTATGGGTAGTATAGCACCAGCGGGCGCGGCTGCCTGGCGCGTGGGCTACGGGAGGGCGACGGATGGACGACGGCCGACCGACGACGGCCCCCGCAGAGTCCGCATCCTCAGATGCGGGCGGGCTACGGGAGGGCGACGGATGGACGACGGCCGACCGACGACGGCCCCCGCAGAGTCCGCATCCTCAGATGCGGGCGGGCAGGAATGGCCACCGACGGCCGACGGTTGAAACCCGTCGGCTGGTGGCCAAACACGCTAATGAAGTTTTACAAAAAATAATAAGGCGTAGGGGCGGGACAATGCGGCCGAAGTGGCTTGTCTTGCAGAACGGTGTGGATGCCGCATTGTCTCGCCCCTCGTTCGCGGCCGGCCCTCGTCCTTGTCCGCCCGCATCTGAGGCTGCGGACTCTGCGAGCGGGTGTCGTCTGTCGTCCGTCGTCTGTCGTCCTTTACCAGAGCGCGGCGCACTCCAGGTCATCACACGCCGTCAGTGCGCGGCGCAGTTCGGGTGGGCCGAAGATGCGCCACTGGGGCGTGACGCCGCCACGGCAGTACTCGGTGACGATGTAGACGCCCATCGCCGCCGTCAGCCGGTAGTCTTCCACCAGCCGCTCCCAAGGGTAGTCCGTCACGCTGCGCCGCCGCAGCTCGTCGTGGTAGCGCCGCAGCACCGGCCACTCCCAGGCCCGCCGCGCGGCCGTCTCCCAGCCGATGACCATCGCATAGACCAGGTCATAGACGCCCAGCCAGGTGGTCAGACTCCAATCGAACGGTTGGCGGTCGATGACGTAGAGCGGCCGTTCGCCTTCGCGCGGGATGAGGACGTTGTACGCGCCGGCGTCGCCGTGGATGAGCGTGAAGCCGTTGGCGTCCGCGGCGCGGGCGATCAGCGCCGCGGGGTGCTTAGCGTACAACTCGCGGATGAGGCCGGCCCAGCGCCGCCCCAGTTCGTCGCCGAATTCGGCCAGGATGTGGCCCGCGCCCGGCTCGGCGATGGCCGCGAAACGACGGATGAAGTCCGCGTCGTGGATGGGCGCGCCCGCCTCGGCCAGCCGGGCCGCGCCCCACCAGTGGGCGTGCAGCGCCGCCAGCCCTTCGGCCAGGGCCAGTCCGTGGGCCAGCGTCGGCGGTCGGGATGAGGCGACGACGTGCGTTGGTGTCAGATCTTCGAGCAGCAGGTGGTAGCGCTGCCGCTCGGCCGAGTAGGCGGCATCGTAGCAGCGCACCAGCGGCGACCCGGCCACGCCGACGTAATCGCGCGTGTAGTAGGTCACTTCCGACGCGCCGAACGATTCGCCGTTCGCGTCAGTGTTGACCATCTTCAGGAAAAGGCGCGCCGGCCGCTCGCCGCGCGCGGTCGGGCTGTAGCGTAGGTGGAGAATGGCGTTGGACGACCAGTTGCCGCGACCGGTGGCCACCTCGAACGCGGCGACCGAACCGGCGTCCAGCGCCCCGGCGGTCGTCAGCGCCGCTGTCAGCCACGCGGCGGTCACTTCAGAGGGATGGGTGATGACATCAGTGTTCATAGTTCCTGGGGCCAGGGGCTAGGGGCTGGGGAAGAGCGCTCTTCCCTAGCCCCTAATCCCTATCCCCTATCCCCTACTCCCTATCGATCACCAACTCCGGCGGCCGCGCGCCCTCGCTGCTGCTATAGACGACCAGGTCGGCGTTCGCGCCGCGCAGGGCGAAGCTGATCGGGCCGTTGCCGGCGATGGCCGCGGTCACGTCTACCGTCAGCCACTGCCCGGCGACGGCCGCGTCGGTCGTGGCCAGCGGCGCGCCGCTGATGGGTGGGGCGTTGCGCCAGGTCAGGCCGGCCTCGCGCCAGGGGGTGCTGCTGCCCTTGTTGTTGTTGCTGACGACGAAGAGCGCGCCGCCGGACGGCCCACCGTCGCTGGCGTAGAGCCGCAGCGTGGCCCGCGCCGGCGGCCCGGCCAGCCCGGCCACGTCGAACTTGAGGTAGCTGACCATGTCGGCCGCCGCGTCGCGGACGCGCAACGTGGGCTTGTTGCCGTACTTGCCCTTGGGGGCCGACGACTGCACGTAGGCGTCGTCGGTCGGCGTCAGGACGATGGGCAGATAGGTGTCGCCGGCCGCGGCCACCAGGCGGATGTCGTCGAGCCAGAAGCGCAGCGCGCCGTCGCCGGTGTTGAGGAACGTCACGCGGCTGATGTCCGCGCCGGCCGCGCCGAGGTCGCTGAGCGGCACGAGCACGCGCTGCCAGGTGTTGGCCGGCAGGGGCGCGCCGCCGGTGTAGCGGCAATCGGCCGCGGGCACGTCCAGCAGGGCGTTATCGTCGCCGTCGTTGACGGTGACGTGCAGCGCCGTCGTCGCCGCCGCCTGGCGCACGTAGAAGGACAGGTAGTCGTAGGCCGTCGTGTCGATGGGCGCGTGGTAGAGCGACAGGGCGCTCCAGCTATTCGCGTCGGCCAGGATGGCTTTGGCGCCGGCGGCGACCTGAGCGGTCTGATTGAAGTTGACCGTCGTTCCCCACGACCAGTTTTCCCAGCCGGCGGCCAGGGCGTCGCCGTAGATGAGCCGGGTCACGCTGTCGTCCGGCGGCGGCGGGGGCGTCGTGTCGCGCGGCGACGCGCCGTACCACTGCCGCACGATGTCCTCGGCCGGCTTGTCGTGGACGGTGTAGCCGTTGTCGCAAACGCCGCCCTGGTACGGCTCCGGGTCCCAGGCCCACCAGTAGGCCCCGGCGAACCACGGCTCGTCGAAGACCTGCTCGAACGCGACTTCGACTAGCAACGCTTGCTCGGCCAGATCGACCGCGCCGCCGCTCTGCCATTCCCAGGGGTGTTGGGCCGCGCCGTTCTGGCTGCGGTAGCCGACCTCGGTGAAGAGGATGCGCTTGCCGCCGTTCGCCGTGCTCAGCGCGGCCAGGTCGGCCAGCAGCGGCTGCCAGGCGGCGACGAGTTGGGCCTTGGTGGGCGTGTTGTTGCCCGCGGCGGCCAGCGGGTAGTAGGCATCGACGCCGATGAGGTCGAGCGCGTCCCACCAGGGCACGTCGGGGGCGTTGGTCCAGTCGCCGGCGTAGGTCAGCGTGCCGGGAAACGCGGCGCGGACGGCGGCGATGACGGCGCGCCAGTTGGCTTCGCGGCCGACGGTGGTGTTCAGTTCCGTGCCCACGGCGAACTGCTCCACGCCCTCGGCCGCGGCCAGGCCGGCGTAGTGGCTGATCATGGCCTGATAGGAGGCGAACCAGGTATTCCACTGGGCGTTGCTGAAGTTGGGGCCGATTTCGCCGCGCCAGTGGTTGGGGTCGTTCCACAGGTCAACGTGGGGCTTCAGCATGACCGACAGGCCCAGGGCGTGGGCGGCGCGGATGGCGTGGCGCACGTCGGCGTCGGTGGGCGTGCCGTCGGTCGGGCCGATAGCGGTACTGTTGATGGTATCCTGGTACTGGGTGACGACGATGCTGACCCATTCGACGCCCATCGCGCGCAGGTCGGCCAGGGCGGCGTCGGCGTTGGGTTCGCTGTAGAGGCCGTTCCAGTAGGCGGCGTAGGAGTAGCCGCGCTGGACGGACGGCGGCGCGGGTTGGGCGGCGACGGGCGCGGCCGGCCCGGCCGCCAGCGCCAGCCCCACGCCGAGGAGCAGGAAGCTGAATAGAACGGCGAGACGTTTCATGGATGTATTATAGCAGTGGTCGGCGGCCAGCCGATCACCGGCCACTGTCCACTGGCTCTTACGAGGTGGGATCGGTGATATTGGCCGTCAATTCGACGGTGGCTTCTGGTTGAGCGGGGTCGTTGCTGAGCAAAGTCACCTGTCGCAGCAATTCGCCGCGCAAGTCCGGGCCGTGGGCGCCGGAGTCGAAGGTAATGTGGAGGGTGGCCGTGGCGTTGGGGGGGATGGTCATGGGGTCGAGCGTGGCTGTGGTGCAGCCGCAGGAGGCGATGACCGATTCGACGACCAGCGGCGCGCCGCCGGTGTTGCGCACGACGACGTCACGTGTGACGATGTCGCCGTTGGGCACGTCGCCGAGAGGCAGGGTGGTTGTCTCCAGAGCGAGAACGGGCGCGGCCGTGGCGGCGGGGGCGGCCGGTTCGGTCGCGCCGCCGCCACAGGCGGCCAGCAGGAGGAGCAAGAGCAAAGCAACAATCATGCGCATCGTAAGTTTCCTACCTAAAGTGGCGCGATTCTCCCGAATCGCATAATCGCGTTCTTGGCCACGCCGGTTAACGCCCTCCGGCCGAATCATCCCGCATGGGCGTCGGCGGCCCGAACTTCGCGTAGTGACTATCGATGTAACCGCGGATCGTCTCCGGGGGCAGGCCGGCGTCCATCAGCCGCATCTGGTCGTGGGTGATATCGACGCAGACGGTGCAATTGGCGGCGTGGAGGTCGAACGACAGCGCGCCAGCGGCGGTCTCGCCGGCCACGTAGCAGTCATAGGAAGTCACGTGCCCCAGCCCGACGCAGCCGCAGTAGCAGGGTACGGACTCGGCCGCGGCGCGGTTGGCGGCGGCGAAGCGGTAGGCGTCCTGGGTGCGGGCGTCGGCGGCCTGCACCTCAGCGGGCATGCCGTCCAGCGCGGCCAGGGGATGGTCGTGGTTGGGATCGGACACGGGCGTGGCCGTGCTCGTCATTGCGCCAGACATGGTGTGTGGCGCTGTGGCCAGTTCCTCCGGCGGGATGGCGCAGGCGGCCAGCAGCGCGTTGAGCAGGACGACGGCGGCAACTAGAGTGGGCAGGCGGTGCATGGTGATCTTCCGGCTGGCGTTCATGGCGGCTGTCCTAGTTGGTGGCCACGTCGGCCTGCACCCAGATCTCGGCCTGCGGCTGCTCCGGGTCGTTGTTCTCCAGGATGACGCCGCGGCGAACGGTCTGTCCAGCGGCATCGTGGAAGCCGGCGTCGAAGATGAGCTCGACCGTGGCTGCCTGGCCGGGGGGAATGACCGAGGCGCTGATGTTGGCCGTGGTGCAACCGCACGTCGTGTAGGCGCGGCTGATGGTCAGGGGCGCGTCGCCGGTGTTGCGCACCAGGAAGGTGCGCGTCACGACGTCCCTGGCCCCGACGCGGCCGAAGTCGTAGAAGGTTGCCGGCACATCGACGGCCGGCTGCGGCCCGTCCTTGGGCAGGAAGGGGATGGGCGCGCCCGCGCCCATGTCATGGACGGCCACCAGGGGGCGCTCCGTGGCGATGACCTCGCCGGGGAACTGGCCGGCGGCGACGTTGGCCCGATCGCGCCGGGTATAGGCCAGCCCCACGCCGATGAGTAGCAGGAGCAGGCCCACTGCCCCCAGGGCCAGCAGCGTCTCCGATCCCGTGGATTTCTCGGTGTGCTTGCGACGAGCAGTTGCCTGTGCCATTGCGTGTGTCTCCTAATTTGCGAAGTTGACCCTAGCATAGCTGCCGGCGGGCGCGGCCGGCAGCGCCGATTGGCCTATTTCTTAGCGACTGCTGCCCGGCCAGGTGACGAGGGGCATGTTGACGACGACGCCGGGCGCTTCCTCCTGGCGTATTGCCGGCGCTTGCACGCCGCCGGCTTTGTCGCTAAGGTATGGCCCCATGACGGCGACCATTCGCATCCTTCTGGCCGACGACCACAGCGTTGTTCGCGCCGGCATCCGCCAATTCCTGGAGCGGGCGGCCGACCTGCGCGTGGTGGCCGAGGCCGATGATGGCGCCGCCGCCCGCCGCCTCATCGCTGAGCACCGGCCGGATGTCGCCGTGCTCGACATCCAGATGCCCCGCGCGACCGGCATCGAGGTCGCCCACTGGTGTCGCGCCAACCACCCCACGATCGGTGTGCTCATCCTGACCGCCTACGACGACGACCCCTATGTCTCCGCCGGGCTGGCCGCCGGGGCCAACGGCTATGTGCTCAAGACGGCCGCGCCGGACGAGATGGTTCAGGCCGTGCGCGACGTCTTCGAGGGCCAGCAGGTACTCGACCCGGCCATCCGCGCCCGCGCCGTGGCCCGCGAGGCGGCCTACGAGCCGCTCTCGGAGCGCGAGCTGGAGGTGCTGGCTCTGGCCGCCCGCGGCTACACCAATAAGGCCATCAGCGCCCAGCTTTTCATCAGCGACCGCACCGTCCAGGGCCACCTGGCCCACATCTACGGCAAGCTCCAGGCGGCGACGCGCACCGAAGCGGTTACGCGCGCCATGGCCCTGGGGCTGCTGGCCGCGCCGGACGCATGAGCCGCATCCGCAACCTGCCCGTCCAACTGCTGCTCTTCGTCGTCCTGCCGCTGACGCTGGCGCTGATCGCCGTCGCCGCGGGCGGGCTGGCCCTGCACCAGCGGGCGATGCGCCAGATGGTCGGCGAGCGCGACGAGCG
>JAIBAS010000257.1 GCA_019695075.1 Promineifilum sp.
GAAGGACGTGGTCGGCGCGATGAAGGGGGTCGAGTTGGTGAAGACCCAGCCCTATCGCGTCGATCCCGATCTGGAAGCCCTGCGCCGGGTGATGGCGACCCTCTAGTGGGGGCGGGTCTGAGACCCGCCCGTACAAGCCCATCATCGGTAGGGGCGGGTCTCAGACCCGCCCCTACCCGCCTCTACTCGCGCGGTTGGAGGGCCCCGACCGCCAGCGTGAAGACGATCAGCACCGCCGCCGCCAGGCGGGAATCGTAAAAGCTGAGCGTATTGAACGGCGCGCCCAGCGCCAACACCCACACCACGAAAGCAAACGTCGAAACAAAGACCTGCGTCCAGGCTGGCTGCGCGCCCTGGAGCTGTGTCTGCCGGTAGGTCCAAAAGAAGGTGATGACCGTCAACAGCGCCCAGAGAATCCACAGGATATTGGTCGTCGTGACGCCGGCGACCAGCCCGGGCGTGGCCCCGAAGAGGCCGAGGATGGCTGTCCAGCCGGCGACGACATCGCCGGGGATGCTCTTGATGACGCGGTCGAAGTAGCTATCGACGCGCAAGACCGGCGACTGGGCCGGGTCGGTGCCTTTGGTTTGTTCCAGGGTGTAGGGGGTGATGATGCGACGTCCCATGACTTGGTTGTCTCCTGCACGACGGGGTTTGGCGGCCGGACGGCCGCCAAACCCGTTTAACTTGGATCACTCATTCTGCCGGCTGGATACTGCTCGCGGCCAAGTGACCACTTGCGCCTCACTTGGCGGGCAAGTAGCGCTCGATCTTCGGCAGGATCGCCCGGATGGGAATACCTTCGTTGAACTTATAGAGGCCCTTCAACACCTTTTGCAGGTTGTTGTTGGCCTTCTGGGGCGGGTGGGCGCCGCCGCTATGGTGCAGGGCGACGACCTCCCAGTAGCGATTGAGCACCGGCGAGCCGGATGAGCCGGGCTGTGTGTCGGCCAGGTAATGCACCCGGTCGGCGGTCATGTCGGCCAGAATGTAGTTCTGGGTCAGCACGACCTTCTGCGGGTTGCCGTTGGGATGCTGAATGATGTTGACCCGTTCGTGCTCGACGAGCATGCGCGGGGCCAGCAGCAGATAGCCGCGGTGCCGGCCGCGCCGCAGCAGTTCCAGATAGCCCAGGTCTTCGTCGCCCGGCTGCATCTTGCGCTCGGCCAGTGGCTCGCCCTTGATCTTGACCAGGGCGAAGTCGAGTTCTGTGTCCTTGCTGCCGATGTAAAAGTCGGGCTGGAACTCGAAGACGCGCCCCTGGGTGGTGACGCCGTCGGCGTTGGCGTGGTAGTCGAAGCGCACCACGGCCGAACTGAGCACGCTCTTGTCCTTGAAGACGTGGTAGTTGGTCAGCATCAGGTCGGGGCCGACGAGGAAGCCCGTGCCCAAGGCGCGCCCGCTGGGCCGCTCGATGCGGCCGACGGCCTGGGCGGTGTAGATCGCTCCGGCCAGCATGTCGATGTCGATGAAGTTGTCCTCGGAGTTGACGATCAGCTCCAACTCGGCCTGGTCGCCCACGGTCGGGTCGAAGGGCGGCTCGTCGGCCGGGGCGGGCGGGTCGCTCGGCGGCGACAGGGCCGGGTCGGTCTGGCGCACCGGCTCCGTGTCAAGCTGATAGTCCGCCTTCAGTCGCGCCAGATAGGCCGTGTCGGCGATGAGCTGGTACTTGACCATCATCTCGGCCAGGAAGTGGGCATCGGCGTTGTTGGTGTCGGCCATCTGGCGCACGTAATCGACGAGTGCGCCCAGGGCGTGGTACTGCGGCTGGCTGGGCACGGCCGGCAACATGCCGAACGGCTCCAGCCGGGCGACAAGCTCCTGGGCCAGCGTCCGCGGCGCTTCGGCGGCCAGGTTGACGGCCGTCACGAAGCGGCCCAGCCCGGCCGTATCCAGGAAGCTGGCCCGCGCCGCCGGCCCCATCTTCAGGTCGTAGACGTTGGCCAGCACCTTGGCCAGTTGCTGCTTGTCGGTCAGTGTCAGAAATCCTTCGGCCATCGCGATCCCTCCTTAAACGACGCTGCCTCAGGCAGCGCGATTCAGCCCATAACGGGCAACGATCTGGACGAGTATGGCCCGCGCCCCCTCCGGCAAGGTCTCATCGTCAAGCAGGTAGTTCAACAGACGGCCGAGCGCGTAGTCGCCCGGCGCGATCTGGCCGCGGTCGTTGAGGCGCAGCAGAACAGCGTTGGCCACCTGCCGCGTCGAACCGGATAGATCGACATCAAGGTACGACAGCACGCCGGCGATGGCCAGCATGTCGCGGCGCGCGCCGGGCGTGTTGAATTCGGAGTGGTGAGCCAGGATGGGCGAGAGACGCTGCAAGTCCTCGGTGCTGACCGTCGTGGCCGGCGCGGCGCTATCGCCGCTGTCCGCGTCCGGCGGCAACCCATAGCCATAACGGCCCAGAATCTCCAGCCAGGGGATGTCCGGCAGCAAGTTCGGCCCCACGGTAGCCAGCTTGCTGACCAGGTCGCGCCGGCCGATGTAGGCCGCCAGTTCGCGCGACTTCTCGCTCAGGCTCGTGCCGGGCAGGTTCTCGATGTTCAGACCCAGGTCCTGACACAGATCGGCCAGTTCGCTCAGGCTCAGCCGGTTGCGGAAGGTATTGCGCAACTCAACCAGTAACTCGTTCGGCACGGTAGCCATGCGACACTCCTCTGGTGGCGAAGGTTTTGGCCCGGCGCGGCGCATCCCACGTGCCCGCGCCAAGCTTGGCAAATAATAACATAAAGTCGGCTGTCGCTTCAATCAAAATACGCTTCTCGGCGCGTCTTTTTACAGAGCGGCGGCGCGCATGAGAGGGCGGCGCGTGCTTGTGATTTTTCGCACGAATGCTGCTAAACTGGCCGGCTATGGACAATGCCAACGGCCGCCCCGCGCCCATCGTCTCGGTGCGCGATGTCTACAAGCGCTTCCCCGCCGGCGAGACGGAAGTGACGATCCTCAAGGGCGTCTCCCTCGACATTTACCCCGCCGAGTTCGTGGCCATCGTCGGCCCGTCGGGCAACGGCAAGTCAACGCTGCTGAACATGATCACCGGCATCGACCACCCCAGCGAGGGTCAGGTCATCGTCACCGGCCAATCCGTCCACGCCATGAGCGAGAACGAACTGGCCGTCTGGCGCGGCGAGCACCTGGGCATCATCTTCCAGTTCTTCCAGCTACTGCCGGCGCTCAGCCTGGTCAAGAACGTCATGCTGCCGATGGATCTGGTCAACCGGCGGCCGCGGCGCGAGCGGGCCGAGCGGGCCATGGCCCTGTTGGACATGGTGGGGCTGGCCGATCAGGCCCACAAGCTGCCCAGCCAGGTGTCGGGCGGCCAGCAGCAGCGCGCCGCCGTCGCCCGCGCGTTGGCCAACGACCCGCCGCTGTTGGTGGCCGACGAGCCGACGGGCAATCTGGATTCGACCACGGCCGAGAACGTCTTCCAACTCTTCTTGAAGCTGGTCGCCGGCGGCAAGACGCTGGTCATGGTTACCCACAGCCGCACCCTGGCCGCCCGCGGCTCGCGCGTGGTCGAGATTCGTGATGGCTTGATTGCCCACGATAGCAGCGCCGCCGCTGCCGCCAGACCTCAGAGGTCTCAGAAGACCTCTGAGGTCTCCCTGACCTACTGACCCACTGACCCACTGACCACTCTCTTCACCCATGGGCGTTCTCCTCGACAAAGTCTGGTTCGACCTCTGGCACCGCAAGGCGCGGACGCTGCTGGCCGTGATCAGCATCGCCGCAGGCGTGTTTGCCGTGGGGGCCATGTTCGGCCTGGCCGACCAGATGCTGTCGGGCATGGACGCCGCCCACCGCGCCGTCAACCCGTCACACCTCAACATCATCCTGCGTCGGCCCATCGACCGGGCCACGGCCGAAGCGCTGACCGACATTCCCGGCATTGTCGATGTCGAGCCGATGAACCTGCGGACGATGCGCTACAAGACCTCGCCCGACGAGACCGAGTGGCAGGCGGCCACGGTCGTCGCCCGCGACGACTATGAGAACCAGATATTCGACTATCTGACGCTGACGGCCGGCGAGTGGCCCGGCAACAAGCACATCGCCGTCGAGCGTATCACCAGCAGCTACTACGGCATCGACCTGGGCGACGAAATCATCTTCGAGATGGACGGCACCGACCGCGCCTACCTCGTCACCGGCCTCATCCGCCACCCGTTCGTCCCCCCGCCCCAGTTCGGCGGCAACGCCTACTTCTTCGTCGATAGCGCAATGATGGCCCGCTTCGGCCTGCCGGAGGGGCAGTTCGTCCAGTTGCTCGTCCAGGTGGAGCCATACAGCGAGGACTTCGCCCGCGACCGCGCCGCGGCCATCAAGCAGGAGTTGGCGCGGCAGGACGTCGGCGTCAGTCTGGTCATCTACCAGGAGCCGGATAAGCACTGGGGCCACGACACTGTGCTCGGCATCACCCTCGTGTTGCAAATCCTGGCCGTTGTCGCCCTGCTGACCAGCGTGGTCATCGTCATCAACACGACCACGGCGATCATTACCCAGCAGACCGACCAGATCGGCGTCATCAAGGCGCTGGGCGGCACGACGCGCGTGGTGGCCCGCGTCTACCTGCTGGGCGTGCTCATCTTCGGCCTGCTGGCGCTGGTCATTGCCCTGCCGGCGGGCATGGCCATGGCTTTCCTGACCACCAAGCAGCTGCTCTTGCTGTTCAATATCGACTACGTGGGCTTCCGCTTCTCGACGCGAGCGGTGATCTGGCAGGTGCTCTCGGCCATCCTGGCCCCGCTGCTGGCGGCGTTGTGGCCGGTCATGCGCGGCGCGGCCATCTCCGTGCGCGAGGCGCTGGCCAGCTACGGCCTCGGCGGCGACTTCGGCTCCACCCGCTTCGACCAGACCGTCGAGCGCCTGGCCGAGCGCGTCCTGCCCTCGCCCTACACCATCGCCCTGGGCAACATGTTCCGCCGCAAGGGGCGGCTGCTGCTGACGCAGCTCGTCCTCGTGCTGGCGGGGACGATGTTCCTGATGGTGTTGACGCTGTCGTCGTCGATGACCCACACGCTGGACATGGAACTGAACCGGCGCGACTACGACCTGCGCCTGTTCTTCTTCCAGCCCCACCGCTCCGACCGGCTCATCGATTTGGTCAGCCACTACCCCGGCGTGGTGGCCGCCGAGCCGTGGTACTCCGTCAGCGGCACGGTGATGCGCGAAGGGGAGGAAGTGCAGGACACCGGCGGCCTGGGGGCGGAGTTGTTCGGCATCCCCACCGGCAGCACTTTCTACAAGCCGCTCATCGTCAGCGGGCGCTGGCTGTCGCCGGACGACACTGGCCGCGTCGCCGTCGTCAGCCGCGAGACGGCCGAGTTCAACGACCTGGCCGTCGGCGACGTCATCACCGTTGACCTGGGCGACCTGGGCCAGGCCGACTTCGAGGTCATCGGCACCTACCAGGCCATTTCGCCCGACGTGTTCAGCACCGACTCGATCTACGCCCCCGCCGCGGCCGTCGTCGAAGTGACCCGCCGCGCCAACCGCGCCAACCAGATCGTCATCCGCGCCGCCGACCGCAGCCCGGCCGGCATCGAGGCGCTCATGAGCGGGCTGGATCAATACCTGAAAGCCTACAACGTCGAGGTCAATCCCTTCTTCAGCCGCACCAACGCCGAGGACCGCGTCTACGCCTATAACACCTTCAGCATCGTCAACCAGATGCTCTTCAGCGTGGCCATCGTCATGGGCGTCGTCGGCGGCATCGGCCTGATGGGGTCGCTGTCGATCAGCGTCGTCGAACGGACGCGCGAGATCGGCGTGCTGCGCTCGCTGGGCGGCACGTCGGCGGTCATCATGACGATGTTCATCCTGGAGGGCGTCTTGCAGGGGGTGATGAGCTGGCTGGTGGCCGTGCCGCTGGCCTACCTTGTCGCCCGGCCCGTCTCGGCCCTGCTGGGGCAGACGATCTTCAGCACCGACCTCGACTTCGCCTTCAACACCGGCGCGGTCTTCATCTGGCTGCTGGCCGTGCTGGCCATCGCCTTCCTGTCCTCGCTCATCCCCGCCCACGGGGCCAGCCGCATCAGCGTCCGCGAAAGCCTGGCCTACGCCTAACCTTGTAGGGCAGGTTGCCAACCCGCCCTACGAAAAAGTCGCCAGAAACGCGTACAGCCCCGGCCAGGAGGGGGAACCGGGGCTGCACGCATTCTTGGCGACTTCATTTAAGAGTATAGACCCGCTTCCTAAATTAGATGTGAGCCAGACGTGAGCGGATGCTGAGCACCCGTTTCGGCTCTCTGGAGCTATCGGGGGCTGGTTCCGAGCAGCCAAACGTCGTCGGGCAGGCGCGCGCCGGCGGCCACGGCCGGCAGCCGCAGCCCATCGGCCGGGTTGTAGACGCCCACGGCAACGGCATAGCTGCCCGGCGGCAGCGCGCTCAGGTCGATCCGCCACGCGTCGGCGGCCGGCTTGCGCCGGCGCTGCGGCGCCTGCTTGCGGCGGAACAAGCCGAGAAGATCGACCACCCGGTCCTCGCTTCGATGCGCCTTCATGCCTGAGGCCGGC
>JAIBAS010000496.1 GCA_019695075.1 Promineifilum sp.
CACGGCCGACATCACCACCGCGCTGACCGCGCCGGCAACCCTCGGCCACCACCGCGCTGCCTGGCAACCCCGCGCCGCCGACGGCGCGCCCTTCGGCGACATCGTCCACGCCGCTATCGAGGTCGTGCGCCCCGGCGCGTATGACAACGCCCGCTTCGAGGCCGACGTCACCTACCCCGACGGCACGGTCGTGCCCGCGGGCACGCCCATCGACAAGACCTGGCGCGTGCGCAACACGGGCATGTCGGCCTGGGCGGCCGGCTATGCCCTCGTCTTCGTGGCCAACAACCCCATGAACGGCCGCAACCGCACGGCCGACAGCGTCCCCCTGCCGGCGGCGCTGCCGGGCGAGACGGTTGAGGTCACCGTGCCGCTGGAAGCGCCGCTGGCCCCCGGCGTCCACCGCAGTTCGTGGCGGGCCAGGAACCCGGAGGGCATGCTCTTCGGCGACACGCTCTACGCCGAGATCCGCGTGCCCGTTTCCTCTACCAGCGGCTCGACGTCCATCGACGACGCCCAGTTGGAGCATCACGTCACCGCGCCCGACGGCAGCGAGGCGCGGGCCGGCGTGTCCTTCCGCAAGACGTGGGCCATCCGCAACACCGGCTCGACGACCTGGACGAGCGGCTACGAACTCCTCTTCGTCGGCGGCGAGGCCATGGGCGAGACGCGGCGCGTGGCCGTCGGCCGCGTCGCCCCGCAGGAGGTCGTCGAGGTCAGCGTCGATCTGACCGCGCCGGCCGCGCCAGGGCGGGCCGTCGGCCGTTGGCGGATGCACAACGGCCGTGGCGAAGCTTTCGGCTCGACCATTTTCGTCGCTGTCGTCGTCGTCTCCGCGCCGACCAAGTTTGACCTGCTGCCTTACCTGCGCGGTGACGGGCGGCTCTATGAGATGAAGTACATCTTCGAGATGCCCAACGGCCCGCTCACCGGCCAGCAGCGCTTGCAGACGCAATACGAGGGCGCGCGCTTCTATCAGACCAAGGACAGTGAGTGGGAAGAGTTGTGGGCCGACGACCGCTTCATCTATCGCGGCACGGACACCTCGCCCGGCTCCGGCAACTTCTACACGCTGATGGACGGCGAGCGCTACGGCACGGCCTGGACGCCGCGCCAGATGGCCGTGGACCAGACCTACCGGCGCAGCGTCACCGTCATCAACCGGCGCAAGGGCAACTGCGTCGTCAACGATCACCTCTCCGGCCGCCACGTGACCTGGATTCGGCTGGAGTCCATCCACGACAAGCTGACGCTGCCCGATGTCGAGGGGCGGCCGGGGCGCGGCCTGGTCGTCGAGGATGCGGTTGTGCTGGCGGCCTATAACGAGGCCAATGGCCGGCCGACGGAGCAGCCCTTTGAGCGCTATACTTATGCGAAGGGCTACGGCCTCGTGCTCTGGGAAGGCATTGCCACCGACCATAAGGGCAGCGCCTTCCTCGTTCAACTACACAAACCCGGCGATCGGCCGGATAATGTGCGCGAGCGCATTCCATGCTTGGAAGAAATCAGGAATTAAGAATTAAGAAGGGTAACGCGACTGCCCTACTGACCTACTGACCTACTGACAACAAGGAGACCTCCATGAAATTCACCCGTTCTGCTGGCGTCCTGCTCCATCCTACCAGCTTACCCAGCCGCTACGGCATCGGCGACCTGGGCGACGGGGCCTATGAGTTTGTCGATTTCCTGGCGGCGGCCCAGCAGCAACTCTGGCAGGTGCTGCCGCTCGGCCCCACCGGCTACGGCGACTCGCCCTACCAGTCGTTTTCGGCCTTTGCCGGCAACCCGCTGCTCATCAGCCCCGACCGGCTGGTGGCCGAGGGTTACCTGCCCGCCGAGGCGGTCGAAGCCACGCCAACGCTGCCCACGGCCCAGGTCGATTACGGCCCGGTCATCGAGTACAAGGGCGCGCTGATGCGCGCCGCCTATGAGCACTTCCGCGCCAACGGCACGGCCGAACAGCGCGAGTTGTTCGCCGGCTTCTGCGCCAACACGGCCTACTGGCTCGACGACTTCGCCCTGTTCATGGCCCTCAAGGATCACCACAAGGATCAGGACGGCGGCGTCTGGAACAAGTGGCCGAGCGACATTGCCAAGCGGCAGAAGCGGGCCATGAAGCACTGGGCTGCCGAGCTGGGCGCGACCGTCGAGCTGCAAAAGTTCCAGCAATTCCTGTTCTACAAGCAGTGGCTGGAGCTGAAGGCCTACGCCAACAGCAAGGGCATCCGCATCATCGGCGACATTCCCATCTTCGTCGCCTACGATAGCGCCGACGTCTGGTCGCACCCCGAGTTGTTCTACCTGGCCAAGGACGGCTCGCCCGCAGTTGTGGCCGGCGTGCCGCCGGACTACTTTAGCGAGACCGGCCAGCGTTGGGGCAACCCGCTCTACCGCTGGGAGCGCCTGGCCGCCGACGGCTATGGCTGGTGGGCGCAACGCATCCACATGAACCTGGTGCAGGCCGACATCGCCCGCATCGACCACTTCCGCGGCTTCGCGGGCTACTGGGAAATCCCGGCCGAGGAGGAGACGGCCATTAAGGGGCAGTGGGTCAAGGGGCCGGGCATCCCCTTCTTCGAGGCGATCCAGGAGCGAATGGGCGACCTGCCCATCATCGCCGAAGACCTGGGCGTGATCACGCCGGAGGTCGAGGAGTTGCGCGACCGCTTCCAGTTCCCCGGCATGAAGATCCTCCAGTTCGCCTTTGGCGGCGAACACAACAGCGGCTTCCTGCCGTTCAACTACGTGCCCAACTCCGTGGTCTACACCGGCACGCACGACAACGAGACGACGTTGGGCTGGTATCTGAACGCCACCGAAGACGAGCGCGACCACGCCCGGCGCTACATGCGCGTCAGCGGCCAGGATGTGGTCTGGGACCTGATCCGGCTGGCCTATGCCTCGGTGTCAGCCATGGCCATCATCCCGATGCAAGACCTGTTTGTGCTGGGCAACGAGGCGCGCATGAACTTCCCCGGCCGCGAGGGCGGCTGGTGGCAGTGGCGCTATACGCGCGAGATGTTCGCCGCCCGCGCCCCCGGCATTGCCGTGGGCCTGGGCGAGCTGGCCAGGCTCTACGGCCGCGTGCCGGAAGAGCCGGAAGAAACAGAGGAGATTGAGACGGCTGCGGTCGCGTAGCCCGCACGCGAACAATACGGCCGCGGCCGGAGCGATAACCAGTCGCTCCGGCCGTTTTCGTCGGCCGGCCCCGGGTCGATCACGGGAAGAGCCATCATGCTGCGCCGATACGATTTAGTAGAAAAAGTCCACAATATGGCTATTGACGGCCAGTAGAAATCTTAGACAATAACCTCATCTATCGGCGTTTCCGACAGTTCGGCGGCGATCATTTGACCTATGTGGACAGAAGATTGATTGTCAGACGAGTCAAAGGAGCACACCAAGATATGACACAAATCAGCGATACTGCCCGCGAGTATGCCCGCGCCCACGGCGAGCAGTTCCGCCAGGAACTACATGAGATGTTGCGCATCCCCAGCCTCAGCGCCGACCCCGCCCACGCCGGCGACGTCCGGCGCATGGCCGAGTGGCTGGCCGACCACTTCGAGAGCCTGGGGCTGGACAAAGTGGCCGTCATGGAGACGGCCGGCCACCCGGTCGTCTATGGCGAATGGACCGGGGCCGGGCCGGATAAGCCGACCGTCCTCGTCTACGGCCACTACGACGTCGTCCCGGCCCTGATGGAAGACGGCTGGCACACCGATCCCTTCGAGCCGGTCGAGAAAGACGGCAAGATCTATGCCCGCGGCGCGACCGACGACAAGGGCCAGCTCTTCATCCACGTCAAGGCGTTGGAGTCGTACCTGAAGACGGCCGGCCACGCGCCGGTCAACGTCAAGATGCTCATTGAGGGCGAAGAGGAAGTCTCCTCGCCCAACCTGGTGCCGTTCCTGAAAGAGCACCTGGAACTGCTGCGTGCCGACGTCTGCGTCATCAGCGACTCCTCCATGCGCA
Source organism: Promineifilum sp. (assembly GCA_019695075.1). Classification (GTDB taxonomy): domain Bacteria; phylum Chloroflexota; class Anaerolineae; order Promineifilales; family Promineifilaceae; genus Promineifilum. The sequence goes on from JAIBAS010000496.1 coordinate 3,976, forward strand.
GCATCGACGAACCGGCCATCCTCCACAGCCTGCGCGGCATGACCTACGCCGAGATCGATGTCGAAGGCCCGACCGACGACCTGCATAGCGGCCTGTGGGGCGGCGCGGCGCACAACCCGGCCGTCGCCCTCGTTCAGATTCTGGCCCAGCTCTACAACCCCGACAACACCATCGCCATCCCCGGCTTCTACGATGATGTCGTGCCCCTGACGCCGGAGGAGCGCGAGATGATCGCCAAGACCGATCTGACCGAGGCGCAATACAAGCAGTCCACAGGCGTGCCCGCGGTCTGGGGCGACGCCAACTACAACATCCGCGAGCGCATCTCCGCCCGGCCGACGCTGGACATCAACGGCATGTGGAGCGGCTGGAGCGGCCCCGGCCCCAAGACCATCATCCCGGCCAAAGCCGGCTGCAAGATCAGTTCGCGTCTGGTGGGCAACCAGGACGCGCACAAGATCTTCGATCTGCTCAAGAGCTACATCGAGTCCATCACCCCGCCGACGGTCAAGGTCGACGTCCGGCTGCTGACCACCGGCAAGGCGGCCCTCTTCCCCTTCGACATCCCGGAGATGCAGGCCGCGGCCCGCGCCTATGAGAAAGGCTGGGGCGTGAAGCCCATCTTCACCCGCGGCGGCGGCAGCATCCCCGTCGTGGCCGAGATCGCCGACCTGATGGACATTCCCGTCGTCATGATGGGCTACGGCCTGGACGACGACGGTCTGCATTCGCCCAATGAGCGCTTTAGCATCGAGATGTTCCATCGGGGCATCGAGACGGCTATTGTCTACCTGGAGGAGCTGGCCGCCGGTTAGCGCCAGGTCATTAATCATTCGTTCGCGCGAGAATATCTGGAGGAGTTTATTCATGTCAGCAAACGTCGCGGAACCCAAGAAGTCGGGTGGATGGCTGGGGGCCATCGAGCGAATTGGCAACAAGGTTCCCCACCCCGTGCTGATGTTCCTTTACCTGATCATCGGCGTCATCGTCCTGTCGGCAATTCTCGACTGGGCCAATGTCAGCGTCACCGAGCAGATCGCCGTGCCTGTGTCTCAGGAAGGCGACCCTGATTTCTACAGCGATAGCTCCGAAGCGCAGGAACTCCTGCCCGACGAACCGTTTGACACGGACTTCGAGATTCAGGAGCAGACCATTTCCATTCGCAGCCTACTGACGGTGGAGGGCATCCGCTTCATCTTCACCTCGTTTGTCTCCAACTTCGCCGGCTTCAGCGTGGTGGCCGTGGTCTTCATCGCCATGATGGGCGCGGGCGTGGCCGAGGAGGCGGGGCTGATGGCCGCGCTCATCCGCAAGCTCGTGGCCGTCTCGCCGCGCTGGTTGCTGTCGTTCATCATCATCTTCGTCGGCGTGCTATCGAGCGTGGCCACCGACGCCGGCTACCTGATTCTGATTCCACTGGGCGCGGCCGCCTTCCTGAGCGTCAAGCGCCACCCGCTGGCCGGCGTGGCCGCGGCCTACGGCGGCGTCAGCGCCATCTTCGCCGTCAATATCCTGGTCACGCCGCTCGACGCGATGCTGACCGAGATCACCAATGAGGCCGCGGCCCTGGGCGGCGGCGCGCCCCTCACCCTGGTGTCCAACTTCTACTTCCAGATCGCTTCGTCGCTGATCCTGAGCATCGTCGCCGCACTCATTACCGACCGCATCATTGAGCCGCGCCTGGGCAAGTATGACGCCGGCGAGGCCGAAGCGGGCGAGGCGGCCACCCACGACCCCGCCGGCGAAGCGCGCGGCATGCGCTATGCCGGTATCGCCGTCCTGATCTACGTCGTCTTCATCGCCCTGCTGACGCTGCCGTCCGGCGCGCCGCTGCGCGATCCGGCGACGGGAGACATCATCGGCGCGACGCCCTTCATGGACGCGCTGCTGTTCATCATCACCATCCTCTTCCTGATCGCCGGCATCGCCTACGGTCGGGGGGCACAGACGATGACCAAGGCCAATCAGGTCATTGCCGCCGTCACCAAGACCTTCTCCGGTCTGGCCGGTCTGGTCTTCATGCTGTTGATGATCAGCCAGTTCATCGCCTACTTCAACTTCAGCAACATGCCCAACGTGATCGCCGTGGCTCTGGCCGGCTTCCTGGAGCAGGCCAACATCAGCGCCATCCCGCTGCTGATCGGCTTCATCGTTGTGATTATGTTGCTGGACATCATCATCCCCGGCTCAATGCCCAAGTGGGCCATCTTCGCGCCCATCTTCGTGCCCCTGTTCATGCGCCTGGGCACCGCGCCGCAGACGGTGCTGGCCGCCTATCGCGTCGGCGACTCGCCCATGAACGTCATCACGCCGCTGATGGTCTACCTGCCCTTCATCCTGACCGTGGCCCAACGCTACAAGAAGGACACCGGCATCGGCACGATCATCGCCCTGATGCTGCCCTACACGCTGATCCTGGCCGTGGCCTGGATCATCCTGTTCATTCTGTGGTACGTCCTCGGCATTCCGCTGGGGCCGGGCTATCCGGTAGGCGTCTAACAGTTGTAGGACGGGTTGGCAACCCGTCTTACATCG
>JAIBAS010000463.1 GCA_019695075.1 Promineifilum sp.
CGACTTGCGTTGCTGCGCTCTCGATCGCGCCCTGAATATCGCCGCCCGTAGCCGTACAGGCGGTGATGAACAGAGCGAGGACGAGAAGCAGCCCCATCACCAATAGCGTCTGATTCTTCTTCATCTCTTTCACTCCTTGCGTAACTGGAGAGCCGCCTCTGGCCCTCCTTAAGGGCTAGTAGAATAGCATGCCCCACTCAAAAGGCAAGCAAGATGCAGAAAAGTGGCAATTCGGTGACAGGTTGCCCGTTTCGCCGTGCCGCGCCGGGGCTTCGTAGCCCAATCGCCGGTTGCACCTGCGGCGGCGCAAAGCACATGCCGTCGATTCGGGGTATAATCCCGCGCCATGAGAAACCGCGAGGTCGTCGAGTTGTTCAGCCGCGTCGCCGACATGCTGGCCATTCGCGGCGACCAGATTCACCGCATCCTGGCCTATCGCAAGGCGGCCGAGAGCATCGAGGCGCTCGGCCGCGACATCAACGTCGTCTACGACGAGGGTAAACTGACCGACATCCCCGGTATCGGCGAGACGCTGGCGGCCAAGATCGAGGAGATGCTGACTACCGGGCGGCTGGAGTTTTACGAGAAGCTGGCCCGCGAGATTCCGCCGGGGCTAGTGGACATGCTGCGCGTCGAGGGGCTGGGGCCGAAGCGCGTCAAGCAGGTCTACGACAAGCTGGGCATCACCACGCTGGATGAACTGACGGCCGCCGCCCGCGAAGGCAAGTTGCGCGACCTGCCGGGCATGGGGGCCAAGTCGGAGGCCAAGATTCTGGCCGGCATCGATGCGCTGGCCCGGCACGGCGACGCGCGGCTGTCCATCGGCGTGGCCTGGCCCATCGCCCAGATGATGCTGGATGAGCTGGCCCGCGTGGATGGCGTGGTGGCCGCGGCCGTGGGCGGCTCGCTGCGGCGGATGCGCGAGACCATCGGCGACATCGATCTGCTCGTCGCCGCGGCCTCGCCCGACGCGGTCATGGACCGGCTGGCGACCCTGGACAACGTGGAGTCCGTCGCCGGACGCGGCCCGACGAAGACCAATGTCGTCCTGCTCAATGGCCTGGGCGTTGACCTGCGCGTCCTGCCGCCGGAGCGTTGGGGCACGCTGCTCAATTACTTCACCGGCAGCCAGGCCCACAACATTCGCCTGCGCGAGATGGCCCTGAAGAAGGGGCTGAGCCTGAACGAGCACGCCTTCACGCCGCTGGACGGCGGCGCGGAAATCCTCTGCGCCACCGAAGAAGAGGTTTACGCCCGGCTTGGCCTGCCGCTCATCCCGCCCTGCCTGCGCGAGGATCGGGGCGAGATCGAGGCGGCGCTGGCCGGCCGGCTGCCGGCGCTGGTGACGCTCGACGACATTCACTACGACCTGCACATGCACACAACGTGGTCCGACGGCACGCTGAGCGTGCTGGACATGGCCCGCGCGGCGCGCGATAGCGGTCTGCGCCTGGTGGCCATCACCGACCACTCGGTTAGCCTTGGCGTGGCCAACGGTCTGTCGGTGGAGCGCTTGCGGGCGCAGGCGGCCGAAGTGCGCGCCGCCAACGAGGTTCTGGGGCCGGACTTTCGCGTGCTCCACGGCACGGAGATGGAGATTCGCGCCGACGGGACGCTCGATTACCCCGACGACGTGTTAGCCGAACTCGATTTCGTCATCGCCAGCCTGCACACCGGCCTGGGGCAGCCGCGCGAGCAGGTGATGACGCGCATCCTGAACGCCATCCACAATCCGCACGTGGACATGATCGCCCACCCGACCGGCCGGCTGTTGCCCGACCGCGCCGGGGCCGACCTGGACATGGATGTCGTCTTTGCTGCCGCGGTGCAGACCGGGACGATCCTCGAAGTGAACGCCCACCCGGCCCGCCTCGACCTGCGCGATACCCACGTGCGTCGGGCGCTGGAGATGGGCGTCCGCGTTGCCATTAACACCGACGCCCACCGGCCGGAGGAATTCGCCAACCGCGCCTATGGCGTGGCCACGGCGCAGCGCGGCTGGGCCACGGCCGCCGACGTGGTCAACACCTGGCCGGCCGATGAGCTTCTGGCCTTCATCCGCGCCAAGGACGAGCGCGCGAGCCGGCCGGCCTAGCCTGGCGGATCAAGCGAGCGCAAGCCATGGCCGACGTAGCCGACCCCGCCCACATGGAACTCGACGCGCAGATGCTGGCCAGCCTGCGGCGCGTGGCCGCGGCCCGCACCTACCCGGCCGACACCATCCTGACCCACCAGGGCCAGACCGAGCACACCTTCTACGTCATTGAGGACGGCCGCGTGGTCGTCCTGCGGCGGATGGAGGATGGCGGCGAGCAGACGCTCAACACGCTGGGGCCGCGCCAGTCATTCGGCGAGATGGCCCTGCTGGATGACAACCCGCGCCTGGCCACCATCCGCACGCTCAGCGAGACGCGCGTGCTGGAGATCACCGCCGACAGCTTCCGCGAGCTACTGCGTCACGACCCCGATCTGGCCGTACACATCACCCGGCGCATCCTGGCCAACCTGCGCACGCTCGACCAGATGGCCATTCGGGACTTACGGGCCAAGAATGTCCTGTTGCGAGAAGCCTACCTTGAGCTTCAGGCGGCCCAGGCGGAGCTGGTGGAGAAGGAGCGGCTGGAGCGGGAGCTGGAGCTGGCCGCGGAGATGCAGCGCAGCCTGTTGCCGGCAGTTTTGCCGCGCTACGACGATTACCGCTTCGCCGCCTACCTGGCTCCGGCGCGCCACGTCGGCGGCGACCTGTTCGGCGTGCAGCCGTTGGATGAGGAGCACGTTGCCCTGCTGATCGCCGACGTGGCCGACAAGGGCATGTACGCCGCTCTGCTGATGGCCGTCACGCGGACACTGTTCATGCAGGAGGCGCAGCGTTCGCGCTCGCCGGCCGAGGTGGCGCTGGCCGTCCACCGCGGCCTGCTGACCGTCGGCATGGCCGAGGATAGCCAGGGTATAGATGCTTTCGTCACGGCGTTCTATGGCGTCCTGCACCGGCCGACCGGCCGCCTGACCTACGTCCGCGCCGCCCAGGATTACCCGTTACTGTTCCGGCCCGGTCGGGAGCCGGTGTCGTTGCCCGGCAATGGCCGCTTCCTGGGCATGATCGCCGATCTGAGCCTGGAGGAACAGGTTGTCACCCTGCGGCCGGGCGACTTTTTGCTGCTCTATAGTGATGGCGTCACCGACGCGCAGAACGTGGCCGGCGAGAGCTATGGCCTGACCCGGCTGAAGCGCGTCCTTCAGTCCGCCGAGGGGCCGGGCGCGGCGCGTTGCCTGGAACAACTGGCCGCCGATGTCAACGCCTGGCGCGGCGAGGCGGCGGCCTTCGACGATGTGACCATGCTGCTTGTGGAAGCGGTTGTCCCCGGCAGCCAATAACCGTATGCTTCGGAAATCACCTTCTTCATCCCGTCCAAGTGAACCCACGGAGCGGGCCAAACCCTGGCTGTGGCTGGGGTTGGGCACGCTGCTGACTGTCGTCGGCCTGGCCCTGATCCTCTGGGCCTTGGTCGGCTTCCTGTCCCGGCCGCCGGAGGCGACATCGGCCGGCCTGGAGCCGACGATCATCCGTCTGACGGCCCCGCCCGTGCCCACGGCGACGGTGGCCGTCTTCATCGCTCCGCCGACGGCCGCGCCGACGGCCACGAGCGTGCCCACGCCCGACCTGTCCGTGGCTCCGCCGGAGGTGACCGCCGGTTACTACGCCACCGTCGTCGAGACGGGCGGCGTTGGCGTCACCGTGCGCAATGGGCCGAACACCAGCAACGCCCCCATCACCGTCGCCGGCGAGAACTCGGTCGTCCTGGTCATCGAGGGGCCGACGCCCGGCGGCGCGTACCAGTGGTGGCGCGTCCGCCTGCCCGACGGCGCCGAGGGCTGGGTGGCCGGCGACTTCCTCTCGCCCGCCGCCGCGCCGTAGCCCGGCCAGCGCCGGCGGACGAACGCGCCGATAGGCAATCGTATGACCCCAGACGAACGTATTCAGCAGCTACGCCGAGAGATCAACTACCATCTCTATCGCTATCACGTCCTCGACTCGCCGGTCATCAGCGACGCCGAGTACGACGCGCTCTACCGCGCGTTGGCGGCGCTGGAGGCCGAGCACCCGGAGTTGGTGACGCCCGAATCGCCGACGCAGCGCGCCGGCGCGGCCGCGGCCGACATCTTCGCCAAGGTGCGCCACCCCGCGCCCATCCTCAGCCTGATGAATGCCTTCAATGCCGATGACCTGCGCGCCTGGCGGGCGCGCATCGGCCGGCTGCTGCCCGCCGACACGCATCTGGAGTACGTCGTCGAGCCGAAGCTGGACGGGCTGACGGTCGTGCTCCACTACCGCGACGGGCGTTTCGCGCAGGGGGCGACGCGCGGTGACGGCGAAGTGGGCGAGGATGTGACCGCGAACCTGCGCACGCTCCACGGTGTGCCCAAGCGCATCCCCGTCGATCCGCGGCAGTCACTCCGGCCGCCGGACTACCTGGTCGTGCGCGGCGAGGTCTTCCTGCCGCTGGACAAGTTCGAGGCGCTGAACGCCGAGCGGTTGGCCGCCGGCGAGCCGCTGTACATGAACCCGCGCAACACCGCCGCCGGTTCCTTGCGCCAACTGGACCCGGCCAAAACGGCCGAACGACCGCTGCGTCTCTATTGCTATGACATCGTGGCCATCGAGGGCGGCGAGTTGCCGCGCCGGCAGTGGGATCGGCTGGCCTATCTGCGCGATCTGGGTTTCCCCGTCTCGCCCGACAACACCTACTGCCGCAGCCTGGACGAGGTCGTCGCGGCGTATGAGCAGTGGATTGAGCGGCGCGACCACATCAACTACGAGGTGGACGGCGCCGTCGTCAAGGTCGATGACCGCTTGCTGGCCGAGGAGTTGGGCTATGCGGGCAAGGACCCGCGCGGCGCGCTGGCGATGAAGTTCCCGGCGCGGGAGAAGACGACCAGGCTGCTGGCGCTGCAAGTCAACGTCGGCCGCACCGGCGTGCTGGCCCCCAACGCCGTCCTGGAGCCGGTCGAGATCGGCGGCACGACGGTGCGCGCGGCGACGCTCCACAACTTCGACGAGATCGCCCGCAAGGACATCCGCATCGGCGACCGCGTGCTCGTCAAGCGGGCCGGCGACGTGATCCCCTACGTCGTCGGGCCGATTGTCGATGCCCGTGACGGCCGCGAGCAGCCCATCGCCCCGCCGGAGACGTGCCCCGCCTGCGGCCAGCCGGTCGTGCAGCTGCCCGACGAGATCGCCTTCTACTGCGAGAATGCCGCCTGCCCGGCCCAGCTCATCCGGCGGGTGGAGTACTTCGTCAGCCGCGGGGCGATGGACATCGACGGCTTCGGCACGCAGACCTCGGCGCTGCTGTTCGAGCGCGGCCTGATCCACGACGTGGCCGACATCTACACTCTGCGGCGTGAAGACCTGCTTGAACTGGAAGGCTTCGGCGACAAGAAGGCCGACCGGCTGCTGGCGGGCATTGAGGCCAGCAAGGAGCGGCCGGTCGACCGGCTGCTGACGGCGCTGGGCATTCGCTTCGTCGGCGGCGTCGTGGCCGAGATTCTGGTCAAGAACCTGGGCAGCCTCGACGCGCTCGCCGCGGCCGGCGCGGCGACGCTGGAGGAGATCGCCGGTGTGGGGCCGCGGACGGCGGCATCGGTCGCGGCCTGGTTTACCAACGCGGGCAACCGCGAGCTGATCGCCAAGCTGCGCGCCGCCGGCCTGAGAATAGCCGCGGAGCGCGAGGCCACGCCACAGGCGAGCGAGTCGCTGGCCGGCAAGGTCTTCGTCATCACCGGCACGCTGCCGGGGCTGACGCGCGACGAGGCCACGGCGCTTATCGAGGCCCACGGCGGCAAGGTGACCGGCTCGGTCAGCAAGAAGACCAACTATGTCGTCGCCGGGGAGGCCGCCGGCAGCAAGCTCGACCGGGCGCGCGAGTTGGGCGTGCCGGTTCTCGACGCCGCCGGACTGCGGGCGATGGTCGGCGAATAGGCGCGGCGGGCATGGCCGAGTTCTTCAACGTCCTGCCGCCCGACGAGGCCCGTGCCCTGCTGCTGTCGCACCTGACGCGACCGGTGGAGGCCGAGGTCATGGCCACGGCCGCGGCGCTCGGCCGCGTCACGGCCCAACCGGTGCGCGCCCCCCACGCCTTGCCCACCTTCAATTGTGCGCCTTGCTTCTCCTGATCCTCGCCTTCTCGCAAACCGCCCGAGCGCAGGTGACGCCAATCGCCTTCGAACCTCAAGGCCCGGCCATGAGCCAGCCGGCCGCTGAAACGGCGCCGGCGGAGCCGCCCTTCAGCCCCACCGAATCGGTGTCCCTCAAAATCAACCTGCCAGCCACGCGCCTCGAGCTTTACGTCAACCAATCGCTGCTCAAAACCTTTCGCATCTCGATCGGCATGCCCCAATACCCGACGCCCGTCCGCCGCTACTCGATCGAGTACGTGATCTGGAACCCCTGGTGGCTGCCGCCCGACAGCCCGTGGGCCAAGGACGCCAAGCTCAAGGCCGGCG
>JAIBAS010000187.1 GCA_019695075.1 Promineifilum sp.
TCTGGCCCGGCGGCCCAGAAGGCATCGCGCGCCTCGATGGTCAGGGCCACGGCGCGGCGGATGAGCGCCCGTGCCGCCTCAGCGCTCAGCCCGCGGGCCATGAAGCCGGGCACGGTGGCCTGGTAGCTGGCGCTGGTGCAGCAATCGGCCCCGGCCCAGTAGTAGTCGAGGTGTACCTGGCGGATGAGCGCCGGGTCGTCGGCCAGCAGTCGCGCCGACCAGAGGGCGTCAGCCAAATCCGCGCCGCGCCGCTCAAGCTCTGTGGCCAGGCCGCCGTCGAGCACCAACGCGCCCTGGCGCGCAATGAAGGGCGTGATCGGGTTGGTCGTGGGCATACGCGCAGCCGGCCTACTCCATCGGGATGACGTGCGACGGCCGCTTGGGGAACAGCACCCGCATGAGCACCCGCGTGGTGGTATCGTTGGTGAAGCAGTCAGCGTAGTGGGCGACCACCTCCTCGAAGCTGCGATAGCCGAACAGCAGTTGCAGGAACGACAGATCGGGGAAGGCAGCGTCCCCGTCTTCCAGCCGGTCATAGGCGTAGTTATCGCCCACCTCGCGCAGGCGGCCGGCCTCCCAGACCAGCGTGAAGCGGCGGCGGTACATATTGACGCGCGTCGTGCCCGTGTGGCCGGCCATGACGCTGGCGGCCAGGCGCGCCTCCAGCGCCGGGGCGATGTGGCGCAGGAAGGCGGGGATGTCGGGCACGCGCACGTACCAGGCGTAGGGCCGGCTCTGCTTCTCCAGGTCGGGGTCGAGCGCCTCATAGATCGGGTGGGCCTGGCCCAGGTTGAAGGAGATGTTGGTCAATTGCTCGTTGGCCGCGCGGGTGGCGTTGAGTACGCTGGCCTCGTCGCGCAGGTAGCGCACCAGGAAGCGGCCGACCGCCCGCCACGAGTGCCTCGCCCGCACGCCCAGCTCGGAGACGACAATGCCCGTGCCGCGCGGGGTCGTGTTGGCGTAGGCAACCGGCTGCCCGTCGGGCGTCGTGATGATCTTCAGCTTCAGCCGCCAGGCCGACTCCGGGTGCATGTCGAACAGCTCATACTGCCAATCGGCCGGGCCGCGCAGGCGGGCGATGGCGCTGCGGCCGAGGTGGGCGGCGTACAGCTCGCCCAGCAGGGGGATGTCGTCGGCCGTCGCCGGGCGAACCCGATATGGCTCCTCGGCCACGGTCTCGTCATTACCCGGCCGCGCCCAGAAGAGCTGCCGGCTACCGCCCAGGTCGAGGGCCATGTCGTAGTCGAACTGGCGGTAGTACCAGGGGATGCCGGTGATGGCCGTCACCAGTTCGCCGCGCGCGGCGCTCAGGCGGTGGATGACCTCCATCTGCCGGCGCACCAGGCCGCGGCGGCGATACTCCGGCCGCGTGGACACCAGCTCCGGCCGGCCGACCGGGAAGGGGATGCCCTCGTAGGCCCACGTCTGCGAGATGAGGTTCAGCGATGAGACGATGCGTCCGTCGGCGTCGGTGACGACGGTAAAGTCGCCGGCCTTCGTCGTCGGATGGCAGCCATTCATCAGGTCGTGGGTCCAGTAATAGAGGAACATCTCCGGGTTGTCCGGGTCGTCGGAGTGCATGGCCAGATTGAACTGGGCCAGCGCTTCGGCGTCGTCGGTCGTCGCCCAGCGCAGGGTCAGGCCATCACCCAGGTCTTGGGGCAAATCAAAAGTCTCGGTCGGGGTCACAGGCATCGTTCTCCAGAATTCACAACGGCGCGGCCCATTATGCAGTAGCTTGCCTGGGCGGGCAACTGGGCCGCCGGTTGCATGCCGTGGCGCGATTCTCCCGGATCGCGTTCCCCCTCCAACGCGAAGAGGCGATTCTGGAGAATCGCGCCACAAGTCCTATCAGCCGTCCCTCACCTGGACTGCTCTTTCGTAAGACATTCGTTGGAAACGGCCCGCGGTCGTTGACTTCTCCCAGAGATCGCGCAGAATAGCGGTGTATTGACACGTATAGGCACAAGGAAGCGCAAATTATGCTAGAATTCGTACTCGACTACTGGCTGACTATTGGCCCCAGCTTTGTGGTGGGCCTGATCCTGTTGCGCGTTCTGCGCCAGCAGCGGGCAGCCAGGGCCGCGCGTCGGGTCGTCCCCGCGCCCATTATCATCGAGAGGTAATCACACGAAAGGCGATGTTCTACCTGGACCCTCTTTACTTAGTTCTGGCTATCCCCGGGTTGTTGCTGGGCCTGTGGGCGCAAATGCGCGTCAAGGGCACCTTCAACAAGTACGCCAACGTGCGGACAACGCGCAACCTGACGGGCGCGGAAGTAGCCCGCTACTTGCTGGACAACCAGGGTCTGCAGGACGTCCGCATTGAACAAGTGCAGGGCATGCTGTCCGACCACTATGATCCGCGGGCGCGTGTCCTGCGGCTTAGCCCGGCCGTCTACGGTACGCCCAGCGTCTCGGCTGCCGGCGTGGCTGCCCACGAAACCGGCCATGCCATCCAGCACTCGGTCGGCTACGGGCCGCTGCAAATCCGCAGCGCCATTGTGCCCGTCGTCCAGTTCAGCAGCAGCCTGGCCCCCATCCTGATCATCATCGGTCTGCTGCTGCGCTTCACGACACTGGCCTGGATCGGCGTGATCTTCTTCGCCGCGGCGGTCGTCTTTTCGCTGATCACCCTGCCGGTCGAATTCGACGCCAGCCGCCGCGCCAAGGCGCTGCTGGACCAGGGCGGGCTGATGTCCAGCGACGAACTGAAGGGTGTGGACAAGGTGCTCGACGCCGCCGGCTGGACCTATGTGGCCGCCGCCGTCGCCGCCGTCGGGCAGCTGCTCTACTACGTGCTGCTGCTAACGGGCGGCGGCCGGCGACGCAGTTAGCGTCTGCCGGGGCGACATTCCGTTAGAAACCAAGACGCCAGCCCGCTCGCTGGCGTCTTTCGTTTCTATGAGGCGCGGCCGTCAGTCCAATAACATCTGCGCCTGCGCGAACGCGCCCAGCACTCCGGCGCGATTGCCCAACGCCGGCGGCACGATGTAGCTGTCGATATCCTCCAGGATGACCGGCGACTGGACGTAGCCGTTCAGGTAGGCCTGCGTCTTGCGCCGCACCAGCGGGAAGAGTTGTGGTTGCTCCATAACCCCGCCGCCAAGGATGATGCGCTCCGGCGACAGGGTACAGATGAATGTCCGCAGCGCCAGGGCCAGGTAGTGCGCTTCCAACTCCCAGGCGGGGTGCTCCGGCGGCAACTCAAAGGCCGGCCGGCCCCAGCGCTGGCCGATGGCCGGGCCGGCGGCCATGCCCTCCAGGCAGTCGCCGTGGTAGGGGCAGAAGCCCTTGTAGGGGTCGGCGGCCCAATCGTGGGGCAAGGCGATGTGGCCGAACTCCGGATGCACCAGGCCGTGCAGCAGCTTGCCGTTGATCATCCCGCCGCCGCCGACGCCCGTGCCAATGGTCAGGTAGATGAAGTTCTCCAGCCCCTGGGCCGCGCCCCAGCGCCACTCGCCCAGCCCGGCGATATTCACGTCGGTGTCGAAGCCGACGGGCACGCCCAACGCGCTGCGGAACGGCCCGACCACGTCGGCGTTGGCCCAGCCCGGCTTGGGCGTGCTGGTGATGGTGCCGAAGTAGGGCGAGTTGGGGTGGGGGTCTAGGGGGCCGAAGGCGGCGATGCCGATCGCGCCGACGGGGCCATAGCGCGCCTCCTGCTCGCGAAAGAAAGCCAGAGCGCGGCCGATGGTCTCCGCCGGCGTCGTCGTGGGGAAGCGCGCCTCGGCGCGCACGTCATCCGGCCCGCTGCCGACGGCGCACACGAACTTCGTGCCGCCGGCCTCAATCCCGCCCACGTATGCGTCCATGTCAATCACTCCTTATGGTGGGAAGAGGCTCACGCAAAGGACGCCAAGCGAGCAAAGAACGCCAAGAGAAATCCTCTTTGCGAACTTAACGCCCTTTGCGGTCTTTGCCTGAGGCTCTTTTTTTCATCCCAGTTCCGCCTCCGGCGTCAGCCATAGCGCCTCGTACACTTCCAGGGTGATACCCGGCGCGCTGTCCATGACCCGTCCGGTCAGGCGATCCACCAGCCGGCCGCCGAAAACCATCTCGTGCAGCCGGTAGCCGGGCACGGTCTGCGGCCGGTCGCTGAAGTTGGCCAGCACCAGCACGCGCCCGCGCGGACTGTCGCGCAGCAGGCCGAAAACAGCGTCGTTGTGAGTCCAGACGGGGAACGCCCCCGCCTGGGCGTGTAGCGCGGCCGTGTCGCGGCGCGCGGCCAACTGGTCGCTCAGGCCGCGGAAGATACGCCCCGTCACCGTCCACCAGTCGCGGCGCTCCTCCGCCCGGGCCCAGTCCATGCGCGGCCGGTGCATCCAGCGGTTGTCGTCGGCCAAGTTGGGGTCGTCCAGGTAGCCGGCGTCGTTGAGCAGCCCCAGTTCATCGCCCATGTAGAGCAGCGGGATGCCGCCGAAGGCGAAGATGAGGTTATAGACCAGCAGGACGCGGCGGATGGCCGTCTCGGCCGCGCGCGGGTCTTCGCCTTCCAGCGCCCGCTCCAGCCCGGCCAGCGACGCGCACGAGCCGCTGATGCGCCGGTCGTTGGTCTTGGGGTTGAATTGGAAGGTCGCGCCGCGGGCAAAGGTGTTGGCGAAGCGCCCACTGTAGAAGTCGCTCAGGAAGGCGCGATGGCCGAAGCCGGACAGGCCCACCTCGGCGGCGTCCTCGTCGGTGACGGCCCAGCCGATGTCGTCGTGGCAGCGCACGTAGGTGATCCACGCCGCGCCGGACGGGATAGGCGGCATATTTTGCAGCGCCCGCGTCATCAGGGTCACGCGCCCCTCGGCCAGTGCGCTCCACAGCAACACCATGAAGACATTGTGGTAGGCCAGCTCACATTCCTTGTTGGTCGCCTCGCCCCGCCCCAGATAGGGAATGAGCTTCGGCGGCGAGACGATGGCCTCGGCCTTCAGTAGCAGCCCCGGCGCGGCGATGCGGCTCAGGGCGCGCCAGGCTTGCAGGATGTAGTGGGCTTCGGGCTGGTTCTGGCTGTCCGTGCCCAACCGCTTCCACATGAACGCCACGGCGTCCAGCCGCAGCACTTCGACGCCCTGATTGGCCAGGTAGAGGATGATGTCGAGCATCTCGGCCAGGACGGCCGGGTTGCCGTAATTCAAGTCCCACTGGTACTCGTTGAACGTCGTCCACACCCAGCGGTCGATGTCGGGGTAGTGGGTGAAGTTGCCCGGTGCGAAGTCGGGGAAGACCTCCGGCAGCGTGCGCTCGTAGGCGTCCGGCTCGGCGCGGTCGGGGTACATCAGGTAGTAAGCCTGATAGGTTGGGTCGCCGGCCGCGGCCCGCCGCGCCCACTCGTGCTCCTTGGCCGTGTGGTTGCAGACCAGGTCGATGCACAGGCTGATGCCCTCAGCCCGCAGTTGGCCGGCCAGCCCCGCCAGGTCGGCCATCGTGCCCAACGCCGGGTTGACGGCGCGGTAGTCGGCCACGGCATAGCCGCCGTCGTTGGGGCCTTGGCGCGGCATCAGCAGAGGCATCAGGTGCAGGTAGGTGACGCCCAACTCGACCAGATAGGGGATGCGCTCGGCCACGACGCGCAGATCGCCGGCGAAGCGGTCGGCATAGGCGACGTAGCCCAACATCGATGGCTGCTGGAACCAGTCCGGCTCGCCCTGGCGCTGCAAGTCGAGCAGGCGCAACTCGGCCGGCCGGGCGGCGTAGCCCGCGGCGACGATGGCCAGCAGCTGCCGGCAGCAGCCATCGAAGTCGGGCCGGTCGCCATAGAGGCGGCGCAGCGGACGCAGCACGTCGGGCCAGTACAGCCGCAGCCGTGTCAGGAAGATATCGCGCTCCAGCGGCGTCAGCGCCGCCAGCGGCCCGGCGGCCAACTCAGCGGCCCACGTTTCGTCGATCGGGTTCAGTTCCACGCCAGACTCCCCCCTGCCTCAAGCACCCGCGCCCACCAACCACAGCGCGGCATAGGGGGCCAGGGCGATGGCCTGGCCGGCCGGATAGACGCGCCCTTCGCGCGAAAGCAGGTCGCGCATGTCCTGCTCCGGGGCGATGCCGGCCGGCCGCACGCTGTCGCTCAGGTTGAAGATGCACAGCACCGGCTCGCCCGCGCCGCGTCGCCAGTAGGCCAGCACGGCCACGTCGCCCGTCTCCACCCATTCGCGCGCGCCACTACGCAGACTCGGCTGCGACTGGCGCGCCGCCACCAGGAAGCGCATCCAGGCCAGGTAGGAATCGGGGTCGTTCTCCTGGGCGGCGACGTTGACCTGGCGATAGTCATAGGGCGCTTGCTCGATGACCGGCAGGTAGGTCTTGTCGCCCGTGGTAAAGCCGGCATGGGGCGCGGCGGCCCACTGCATTGGCGTGCGCACGCCGTCGCGGTCGTCCAGCCAGATGTTGTCGCCCATGCCGATCTCGTCGCCGTAGTAGACAATGGGCGTGCCCAGCAGCGACAGGAACAGTGCGTTCAGCGCCAGCCAGCGGCGCTTGTCCCCCTCCAGCAGCGGCAGCAGCCGGCGGCGGATGCCCAAGTTCAGCCGGGCGCGCGGCTCGGCGGCGTAGTTGGCCCACATCCACTGCCGTTCCTCCGGCGTCACCATCTCCAGCGTCAGCTCGTCGTGGTTGCGCAGGAAGGTCATCCACTGCGTGCCCGCCGGGATGGGCGGCGTGTCGGCCAGGATGTTGACGATGGGCGTCTTGTCGGCCGCCTTGAGGGCCATGTACAGCCGCGGCATGATCGGGAAGTGAAAGCAGACCTGGAACTCGTCGCCGTCGCCGAAGTAGGGCAGCAGGTCGTGGGGCCATTGGTTGGCCTCGGCGATGAGGACGCGGCCGGGATACTCCCTGTCCATCATCGCGCGCAGCTTCTTCAGGAAGGCGTGGGTCTCCGGCAGGTTCTCGCAGTTGGTGCCCTCGCGCTCGTAGAGGTAGGGCACGGCGTCGGCGCGAAAGCCGTCGATGCCCATATTCAGCCAGAAGCGCACGATGCGGAACATCTCCTCATGCACGTCGGGGTTGTCGTAGTTCAGATCGGGCTGGTGGCTGTAGAAGCGGTGCCAGAAGTACTGCCCGGCGATCTCATCGTAGGTCCAATTGGACGACTCCACGTCCAGGAAGATGATGCGCGCGCCCTCATATTTGTGCGGCGTGTCGCTCCAGACGAAGTAGTCGCGGTAGAGCGAATTAGGCAGAGCGCGGGCGGCCTGGAACCAGGGGTGCTGGTCGGAGCAGTGGTTCATCACCAGGTCGATGACGACGCGCAGACCGCGCTCGTGGGCCGCGTCGAGGAAGTCGTGGAAATCATCGATGGTGCCGAAATCGGGGTGGATGTCGGTGTAGTCGGCGATGTCGTAGCCGCCATCGCGCCACGGCGACATGTACATCGGCTGAATCCAGATGCAATCGACGCCCAGCGAGCGGATGTAGTCGAGCTTGGTGATGGCTCCACGGAAGTCGCCGTTGCCGTCGCCGTCGCTATCGACGTAGGCGCGGACGTTCAACTGGAAGAAGACCGCCTCATGGTACCAGGGTTTTTCAGGCATGGAGTGTTGCTCCAGATGGGGTTAGGGATAATGGGCAGGGGAGCAGGGGAGCGGGGGAGCAGGGGTGAGCTTCTTTCTTTCACCCCTGCTCCCCTGCCCCCCTGCTCCCCCGCGCTCTTCTAGCCCTTCACCGAGCCGGCCAACAGGCCGCGGATGAAGAAGCGTTGCAGCGAGAAGAAGACGATCATCGGCAGCAGCATCGTCAGGAACGCGCCGGCCGTCAGCAGATGCCAGTCATTGCCGCGCGAACCGACAATGTCGGCCAGCCGTTGGGTGATGACCTTCGTCTCCGGGTTGCCGCCCAGGAAGATGAGGGCCACCAGGTAGTCGTTCCAGACCCACAGGAACTGGAAGATGGCGAACGAGGCCAACGCCGGCACCGACAGCGGCAGGATCAGCCGCCGGAAGACGGTGAAGTGCGACGCGCCATCGATGAACGCCGATTCCAGCGTCTCCCGCGGCAGCGTGCTGATGTAGTTGAATAGCAGGTACGTCGCCAGCGGCAGGCCGAAGCCGGTATGGGCCATCCACATGGCCAAGAAGGTGCCGTTCAACTGTAGGCTGCGGAAGTCACGCAGGATGGGCACCAGGGCGATCTGGAGCGGCACGACCAACAGGGCCACCACCAGGATAAACAGCAGCCGCCGGCCGGGGAAGCGCATCCAGGCGAAGCCATAGGCGGCGAAGGCGGCCACGAGGATGGGAATCACCGTCGCCGGCACGGCCACCGCCAGGCTATTGAGGAAGGCGCTGACGAAGTCGTCGCCGGGGATGATCTCGATCGAGCCGTCGGGCCGCTTGTACTCAAAGTCCTTACCGCTGAGCACCTGACTGTAGTTGCTGGTGGTGAAGTCCCAGTCAACCGTCCAGCGGCGCTCCTGCACCTCGATGCGGCCGATGCGGCGGTTGCCGACCCAGACGTAGTAGCGGCCGTCGGGGGCCTGGAAGCCCTCGCGCAGCTCCTCAAATGTGACCTCGCCGCCGCCGACAAGCATTGGCCCGGTCGGGTCAAGCCCTGCCTCGCGGGGATTGATCGTCTGATCCTCCAGGGTCACGTAGGCGCGATGGGGGAAGATGTTCCACCAGCCGGACGTCTGAATGGCCTCACGGGTGCGGAAGCTGGAGACGAACAGGCCCAGTGTGGGAATGGTCCACAGGAGCACCAGGAACAGCAGCGCGCCGTTCACCAGCAGCTTGCCCATGCGTTGTTGTCTTTCCAAGCTGGCCATGTTAAAACGCCTCCTGTTCCCGGAACTGCTTCAGGTTGTAAATCATGACCGGGATGATGGCGATGAGCAGGACGATGGCGATCGCCGAGCCATAGCCGGAATTTCGGGCGGTGAAGGATTGTCGGTAGAACTGGGTGGCGATGACGTCGGTGCCGAACTGGCCGCCGGTCATGACCCAGACGACGTCGAAGATCTTCAGGGTAAAGATGAGCACCGTGGTACTGACGGTGATGATCGTCCCCATGATGTAGGGTACCATGATGCGGAAGAAGATCTGCACCTCATTGGCCCCGTCAACACGGCCGGCCTCCAGCAGGTCGCCGGGGATGCCTTTCAGGGCGGCCGAGAAGAGCACCATGGCGTAGCCCGTCTGTAGCCAGATGACGATCAGGATGAGGAACAGGTTGTTCCAGGGGGCGATGGCCGTCCAGGCCGGGAAGGGCTGCGGCTGGCCTCCGGCGGCGACGACCAGCGCGTTGAGCAAGCCGATCTGCGGCGCGTCCACCGGTCGCACTTCGTAGATGAAGTTCCAGATGACGCCGGCGCCGACGAAGGAGATGGCCATCGGCAGGAAAATGGCCGACTTGCCGATCCGCTCGAAACCGCTGCGGTCGGCCAGCACGGCGATGAGCAGGCCGAAGACCACCGTCAGCGTCGCGCCGAAGACGATCCACATGATGTTGTTGCGGAACGCCTCCAACATCAGCCGGTCGGTGAAGACGGCGATGTAGTTGTTCAGGCCGACGAAGCGCTCGCCCAGCGCGGCGAAGCTGCCGCCCAGGTCGCTCCAGTTCAGCCAGCCCTCCGGCGGGCCGTCGCGGTTAAACAGGCTGATCCAGAACGTGCGCAGCACCGGCAGCGCCAGGAACCAGATCAGCATGGCCGCGGCCGGGCCGACGAAGACGAACGGCTGCAAGCGGCCGACCCACGGATCGCCCATGCGCTCGACGATCCAGTTGAAGATCCAGTAGAGCGCAGCCACGCCGCCGACGCCCCAGGCGATGGCCACCAGGACGACCAGCCACTTGGGCGCGTCGCCGGCCCGTAGAAAGTTGAAGCCGGCCAGCATCACCATGAAGGCGATGGCAAGAATAGCAATCGGTAGGGCCAGTCGTAGGATGAATGTCAGGAGCCTGGCTCCAGCGCCAGGAGCATCCTGCTGTGTTGTCTGTTGCACGCGCCACCTCCTTAGTTGTGGTAGGGACGGGGCCGGAACCCAGCCGATCCCTGCGGTGATGGAACGATATAGGGGTGGATCAAGCGATCCACCCCTATATGCTAACGAATGACTATCTCGGCCAGGAGGCGTCGATCTCGGGCAGCACTTCGTCCAGGGTCGCCGCGCCACTGACGTAGTCGGTCATCCCCTTCCAGAAGGAACCGCCGCCAACCTCGCCGGGCATCAGGTCAGAGCCGTCGAAGCGGAAGCTCGTCGCCTGGGCCACCAGTTCGGCGATGCCGCGCTCCAGGTCAACGCCGTACATGTCCGGCGTGGCCGTCTGATGGGCCGCCAACGCGCCACCCGTCTCCAGCCAGCCGCTGGCCGACTCGGGCGTCGTGAAGAACTCCATGACGGCGCGCACTTCGGGCCGGTCGTTGAACATGGCCATGATGTCGCCGGCCACCAGGAACGGACGGCCGTAAGCTTCATCGATGGGCGGCAGGTAGAAGAACGAGTAATCCTCGCCGGCCACGGCCCCTTCGGGGAAGAAGCCGGTGATGAAGTTGCCCTGCTTGTGCAGCCAGCAGCCGGGCGGGTCCTCGAACATCGGCGCCGGGCTGTCGCCAAAGTTGGTCGAGACAATCCCGTTCGTGCCGCCGAAAACGAAGTCCGGGTTGAACCAGATCTCGCTCCAGGCCTCGATGGCCGTGCGCACTTCGGGGCTGTCGAACGGCAACTCGCCGCGCACCCAGGCGTCGTAGTTCTCCAGCGACGTCGTGCGCAGCATCGTCTCTTCCGTCCAGTCCGTCGCCGGCCAGCCCGTCGCCGCGCCCGACTCGATGCCGATGCACCACGCCGGGTCGCCGTCGTCGGCGATCTGCTGCGTCAGGGCCAGCAGCTCGTCCCAGGTCTCCGGAATGGTGTAGCCGGCCTCGTCGAAGGCCGCCTTCGGATACCACACCAGGCTCTTGCCGTTGAAGCGGTGGAAGACGCCGGCCTCAATCGGGCCGTCGGCGCCTTCGATGGTCGCCATGTCGCGCCAGCTCTGGTTGTACTGCTGCGCCAGCCACTCATCCGGCATGAACGTCGAGACGTCGGTGATCTTGCCCTGGCGGACGAAGGTCGCCAGCAGGCCGGGCTGCGGGAAGTCGGCGATGTCGGGGGCGTCGCCGGCGTCCACGCGGACACCGATGGAACCCTCGAACTCCTTGCCGCCGATGTATTGAATGTCGATGCCGGTCGCTTCCTCGAAGGACGCCACCGACTGCTCGAACTTAACCGTGTCGGCGTCGGCAAAGGGGCCGTCAACCGTCACGACCGTGCCGCTGAAGTCGCCGTTCAGGGCCTGTTCCATGAAGCCGCCAGCGATCATGGCCATCGCCTCGCCGGCCGGCTCCTCGGCCGCCTCTTCTTCCTGCACCTGGCCTTCAACACCGGCCGGCCAGGAAGCGTCGATCTCGGGCAGCACTTCGTCCAGGGTCGCCGCGCCACTGACGTAGTCGGTCATCCCCTTCCAGAAGGAACCGCCGCCGACCTCGCCGGGCATCAGGTCAGAGCCGTCGAAGCGGAAGCTCGTCGCCTGGGCCACCAGTTCGGCGATGCCGCGCTCCAGGTCAACACCGTACATGTCCGGCGTAGCCGTCAGGTGGGCCGCCAACGCGCCGCCCGTCTCCAGCCAGCCGCTGGCCGACTGCGGAACGGTGAAGTACTCCATCAACGCCCGCACTTCGGGCCGGTCGTTGAACATGGCCATGATGTCGCCGGCCACCAGGAACGGACGGCCGTAAGCTTCATCGATGGGCGGCAGATAGAAGAACGAGTAATCCTCGCCGGCCACGGCCCCTTCGGGGAAGAAGCCGGTGATGAAGTTGCCCTGCTTGTGCAGCCAGCAGCCGGGCGGGTCCTCGAACATCGGCGCCGGGCTGTCGCCAAAGTTGGTCGAGACAATCCCGTTCGTGCCGCCGAAAACGAAGTCCGGGTTGAACCAGATCTCGCTCCAGGCCTCGATGGCCGTGCGCACTTCGGGGCTGTCGAACGGCAACTCGCCGCGCACCCAGGCGTCGTAGTTCTCCAGCGACGTCGTGCGCAGCATCGTCTCTTCCGTCCAGTCCGTCGCCGGCCAGCCCGTCGCCGCGCCCGACTCGATGCCGATGCACCACGCCGGGTCGCCGTCGTCGGCGATCTGCTGCGTCAGGGCCAGCAGCTCGTCCCAGGTCTCCGGAATGGTGTAGCCGGCCTCGTCGAAGGCCGCCTTCGGATACCACACCAGGCTCTTGCCGTTGAAGCGATGCCAGACGCCGGCGACCTGGTCATTGATCATGGCCATGTCCAGCCAGCTCTGGTTATACTGCTGCGCCAGCCATTCCTCCGAGATGAAGGTGGTCGGATCGACGATCTTGCCCTGGCGGACGAAGGTCGCCAACAGGCCGGGCTGCGGGAAGTCGGCGATGTCGGGGGCGTCGCCGGCGTCCACGCGGACGCCGATGGAACCCTCGAACTCTTTGCCGCCGATGTACTGCACGTCGATGCCGGTGGCCTCCTCAAAGGCCGCCATCGACTGCTCGAACTTGACCGTGTCGGCGTCGGCGAAGGGGCCGTCAACCGTCACGACCGTGCCGCTGTACTCGCCGGCCATCGCCGCTTCCAGCGCACCGCCGGGCATCACCGGGAAGGCCGCTTCGGTGGTCGTGGCCGGCTCTTCGGCCGGGGCTTCGGTCGCTTCGGGCGCGGCTTCCTCGGTGGGCGCTTCGGCGGGGACTTCGGTCGGAGTTGCCTCCTGCGCGCCGCCGCCGCAGGCCGCCAGGACCAGGGCGAAGACGAGCAGAAGGCCTAGAAAGGTGAATCGTCCAAACTTAGACATTGTGTTCTTTTCCTCCCAGAAAAGTGACAAGGTGTTAAAGAAGTGATCCCTATTGCCATTGCCAGATGTCGTTCGATAGGCAACCTCCACACTCAAGCCGGCGGCGCAGTCGTCGACCGCCGCACGAGTTCTGTCGGCAGGACAGTGTGACGGGACGAGGGTTCATCCCCCTCCGGGCTGCCATCCGTGTCCATGCAATCGAGGAGTATTTCCGCGCCGCGCGTCCCGGACTGATAGAGTCCCTGGCGCACGGTCGTCAGACGAAAGTATTGGGCGATCTCGACGTCATCGAAACCGATGACCGACAGACCGCCCGGCACATCCACCCCGCGCTGCTGGGCGGCCTCCAGCACGCCAAAGGCCATCGTGTCGCTGTAGGCGAAGACGGCCGTCGGCGGCTCGGGCAGGTCCAGCAGTTCGTAGGTCATGCTACGCGCCTCGCGCCAGCCGTATTTGCCCTGGCGGTGGTATTCGGGGCGGAAGGGGATACCCGCCTGCTCCAGCGAGAGGCGATAGCCGCGATAGCGATCGCCGATAGGCTGGAAGCGCAGCGGGTTCTGGTCGAGCGTCTCGCCGATGTAGGCGATGCGGCGATGACCGAGGTCGATGAGGTGGTTAACGGCCGTCTGCGCCCCAGCCACATCGTCGATCTGGACGGTCGGCAGCGCGGGGTGGTAGGCGTCGATGAGCACGGCCGGCACTTCCTGGGCGGCGAAGCGCTCCACTTCGCTGTCGTCGGGGGCCAGGGAGATGATCAGCAGGCCGTCGAGGCGCTCGCCGCGCGGCACACTGCGCAGACATTCGTCCCGTCGGGCCACGGTTTCGATGTTGTAGAGAATCAGATCGTAACCGGCGCTGGACAGCACGTACTCGATTCCTTGCAGGCGCTCGACATAGGAACGACGGGTGAAAAAGGGCGCGATCACGGCCACGGCCATCGCCTTGCCGCGCGAAAGGCGGCGGGCCACGGCGCTGGGCGCGTAATCAAGCTCGGCAATGGCGGTCAGGACGCGGCTGCGTGTGTCTTCGCTTACCAATCGGCTTTCGTTCAGGACGCGCGAAACAGTGCCCACGCCGACGCCCGCTCGCTTGGCCACGTCCCTGATTGTCACCGTCGCCATTGGCCTTCCTTCCCACCTAAAGAACCGGCCGGCCGGCCCAGGCAGCGTGGAACCGGTTCCATTGGAAAGACTATACAAGATCGATTTGGGGTTGTCAATCAAATTACGCAGAGAGACTGATCCGTTCGATGAGCGGCTACAACTTCCGCCCCTGCTTGGCGTATAATTAAGTAGACTAACCGGCGAGGGAGGCTGCCTCCCTGTGCCAGGGATGTCCAAGGAGAAGGTAAAAACCAAGTGGCCGATAAGCAAGAGAATTCCAGCACGAGTCAGAAGCTCAGTTCGAGCTTCCTGGGCGAGTTGATGCAGCAGATCAAGCTCGTCTACTATCTGATCCGCGACCGGGATGTGCCCATCTACCTGAAAGTCCTCCCGTTCCTCGGCGTGCTCTACGTCCTCTTCCCCATCGACATCATCACCGACGTCATTCCCGTGCTGGGGCAAATCGACGACCTAATGATCCTGACCATTGGGGCCAAGGTGTTCATCGAACTGGCCCCGGCCCACGTCGTCGCCAAGTACATAGATCAGATGCGCGGCCAGACCATCGTCGAGGGCACGGCCACCGACGTGGAAATGCCGATCAAGCTCATCGAGGCCGATGTGGTTGGGGTTGAGGCCGACGCCGAACCGCAGGCCGACCTCGTCAAGAAGAACGGCAAGCGTCACTGAGGGTAGACGCTAACGGCGTAGCAACCGCGGCAGGGCGCGCGTCTCGCTGATGTCGAGGGCGAAGACGGCCGCCGTGTAGACCAGCAGGCCGGCCGCGCCCCCGGCGGCTACGACCGGCAACCAGGCCAGCGGTCCACCGCCGCCACTGGCCAGCCCGCCCACCAGCCACGCCGCGCCGAGGGCGGCCAGGCCGGTCATCGCCGCGGCCAATAGCGACTTGGCCGCGCTGACGACCACCGGCCGCCCGACTACCCCGCCCACCTGCCGCCGCAAAACCACCAGCATCAGCAGCGTGTGGACGACGTGCTTGACCGCGTCGGCCACCATCAGACTCAGCAGCCCCAGCGGACGCAGCAGCGCCAGAGCCACGGCCGAGTAGACGAGAATACTGATGAACCCGACCAGCGCCGGTCGCCACGTGTCCTTGCGCGCGTAGGAGGCAAAGACGAGCATCTGGTCGGCGGCGGCGAAGGGCATGCCCGCCAGATAGACGCGCAACACCAGCGCCGTCATGGCCGTGTCGGCGGCGGTGAAGCGGCCGTGCTCGAACACCAAACCGATGATCGCCGGAGCCAGCGCCAGCAGCCCGGCCGTGGCCGGCAGGATGAGTGCCAGCACCAGCCGCAGGCCGTCGGCCAGCGTCGTGCGGAAGGCGGGCAGGTCGGCCGCCTGTCGCGACAGCGTCGGCAGCGTGGCGATCGATAGCGCCGTGACGACCAGCCCCAGCGGGAACTGGTAGAGCGTCGTGGCGTAGTTCATGTAGTTGAGGCTCTGGTCGCCGGTGCGGATGGCCAGGTTGTAGCTGAGCATGATGGCCACCTGGTTGACGACCAGCCCGGCCAGGACGGGGATATAGAGGCGGGTGATGCGGCGGATGGCCGGATGGTGGATGGAAAGGGTGGGCCGCAGCCGGGCGTCGCGCAGCGCCGGCAGTTGCAGCACCACTTGCAGCACCGCGCCCAGCAGCAGGCCCCACACCAGCCCATCGATCGTGCGGGTCAGCAGGGCGACGGTGACGATGGCCCCATTGAACGCCGCGCCGATGAAGGCCGGGATGGTGAAGCGCTTCAGGGCGTAGAGCGCGCCGGTCAGGATGCTGGCGATGCCCAGGAAGAGGACGGCCGGCGTGGTCATGCGGATGAGCGACACGCTGACGGCCGACAGGTCCGGCTCGGCGAAGTTCAGCGCGCCGACCAGCCAGGCCACCTGCGGCGCGAACACCTCCACCACGGCCACAACCGCCAGCAGCACCAGCGTCGCCAGGCTGAGCACCATGCTGAGCACGTGCCAGAGTTCGTCGCGGCGCTCGCGCTCGGCGTAGTCGCTGAAGACGGGCACGAGGGAGGAGTTGACCATGCCGCCGATGATCAGGTCGAACAGGCCGGTGGGCACATAGGCCGCGGCCTGGAAGGCAGCCAGCAGCGGCGTCGTGCCGAAGAGGTTGGCCTTGACGATCTCCCGCGCCAGGCCCAGAACACGGCTGGCGACGTTGCCGGCGGCCAGCACCGCCGCCGCGCGGACGATGCCGCGGCTCTCGCCATCTCTGTCGTTGTCACCGGCGGCCGGGGACGCGAACGCGACCGCGCCGTTATCGGCGACGGCAATGGCGGTTGGCACTCCCTCTGGCGTGACTGGGTCGGGGATTTGCTCCATGTGGTTGCTAGTCTAGCCCAATAGGGGGCCGGCGCAATGGGCGCGCGGGCGGCGCTTGGGCAACGCCAGGCGTACGCCAACGCCGCCATTCTGCGCTTGACGCATCCCCCGCGGCCACTACAATAGAGTGATTGCCACCACCAACCGAATAGAGACGCATACGGCCACGCGGGAGAGCATCTCCGCGCGGGATCGCCGAAGGGGCAAGCGGCCGGGCGAGCAAACTCGCCCGCCGGGAATCTCTCAGGCACAACGGACCGAGTGGCCGGGTTTCTTCTGGAAAGCGTCGGGCATGGGACGCGCCTCGCACGCCCCATCGCCGCCACCGAAGGGGCAAGCCGGCGCGGCCGGCGAATCTCTCAGGTTCATGACAGAGGACGCCGGCAAGATCGACCCGACGGGCGGCCTTGCCCGGCGTCCTTTTCGGCTCCTGGCGGCCATTGTGCAGCAACTCAATCACCCTTTCAAAGGAGAATAGCCATGACCCACAAGATTATGCCCGACCTGCGCTACGCCAAGACCGATGAGTGGCTGCGCGTCGAGGGCGACGAGGCCGTCGTCGGCATCAGCGACTACGCCCAGGACGCGCTGTCCGACATCGTCTATGTTGAGCTTCCCAGCGCCGGCGAGACCTTTGAGCAGAATCAGGTCTTCGGCGTCGTCGAATCGGTCAAGGCCGCGTCCGACGTGCTGATGCCCGTCAGCGGCGAGGTCGTCGCCGCCAACGACAGCGTCGTCGAAGCGCCCGAATCGCTCAACGGCGACCCCTTCGGCAACTGGCTCGTCCGCATTCGCATCAGCGATCCGTCGCAGATCGATGAGTTGATGGACGCCGCCGCCTACGAAGCCTATTGCGCCACGCGCGAGCACTAGTTGGCTGCGAACGGCGGGCGATGGCCCGCCGCTCCCCTTCGCAGTCCCTGGAGGACCTTCCCATGACAACCGCCTCTCCCCGTGCCAACTGGCAGGACATCATTGAGGCCCACGCCGAGGGCGCCGGCAGCGCGCCGCAACTGAGCAACCGCGATCTGCTCATGCCCGCCGACCGCTTTGTCAAGCGCCACATCGGCCCGCGCAGCCACGACGTCAGCGCCATGCTGGGCGAAATGGGCCTGGATTCGCTCGACAAACTGGTCGAGCAGGCTATCCCCGCCGCCATCCGCATGGATGGCCTGCTGAACCTCGACCCGCCCCGCAGCGAACAGGCCGTCCTGGAAGAACTGCGCGAGCTGGCCGGCCGCAACAAGATCTACCGCTCCTACATCGGCATGGGCTACTACGACACCATCCTGCCGCCGGTCATCCAGCGCAACATCCTGGAGAACCCCGGCTGGTACACCGCCTATACGCCCTACCAGCCCGAAATCTCGCAGGGCCGCCTGGAAGCGCTGATCAACTTCCAGACGATGGTCTGCGACCTGACCGGCATGGAGATCGCCAACGCCTCGCTGCTGGACGAGGGCACGGCGGCGGCCGAGGCCATGACCCTCTGCCAGCGCGCCCGGCTGCGCAACTCCAAGGCCAACGTCTTCTTCGTCTCCGAACTGGTGCATCCGCAGACGCTGGCCGTCGTGCGCACGCGCGCCGAACCACTGGGCATCAAGGTCGTCGTCGGCCGCCACGAGGAGTATGACTTCGCCGAGCCGACCTTCGGCGTGCTGGTGCAATATCCGGCCACCAACGGCGACGTGTACGACTACAAAGATTTCGCTGCGAAATCCCACACCGCCGGCGCGCTGGTCGTCGCCGCCACGGACTTGCTGGCCCTGGTGCTGCTGACGCCGCCGGGCGAGTGGGGGGCCGACGTGGCCTTGGGCAACAGCCAGCGCTTTGGCGTGCCGATGGGCTACGGCGGCCCGCACGCCGCCTTCTTCGCCACCCGCGACGAGTACAAGCGCATCATGGCCGGCCGTCTCGTCGGCGTGTCTGTCGATGCCACCGGCAAGAAGGGCTATCGCCTGACCCTGACCACGCGCGAGCAGCACATCCGCCGCGAGAAGGCGACCAGCAACATCTGCACAGCGCAGGTGCTGCTGGCGGTCATCGCCTCGATGTATGCCGTTTACCACGGCCCCGTCGGTCTGAAGCGCATCGCCACGCGCGTGCGGCTACTGACGGGCGTGCTGGCCGCGGGTCTGCGGCAGCTCGGCTACCGCGTCAACGAGACGCCGGTCTTCGACACGCTGACGATCAGCGGTGGCCGGCGCAATGCCGCCCAGGTGCGCGGCGCGGCCGAGGGCAACGGCATCAACCTGCGCTACAGCGGCAACCAGATCGGCGTCTCGCTCGACGAGACGACGACCGTGGCCGACCTGGAGGCGCTCCTGGCCGTCTTCGGCGCGGCCGCGGGCGAGATCGACATCCCCGCCCTGGCCGACGACGTGGCCCTTGACTATGAGAAACCGTTTCAGCGCGGCAGCGCCTTCCTGACCCACCCCGTTTTCAACAGCTACCTGTCGGAGACGGAGATGATGCGCTACATCAAGCGGCTGGAGAATCGCGACATCTCGCTGGTACACTCGATGATCCCGCTCGGCTCGTGCACGATGAAGCTCAACGCCGCGGCGGAGATGCTGTCCATCACCCTGCCCGGCTTCGCCCATCTGCATCCGTTCGTGCCGCTCGACCAGGCCCAGGGCTATGCCGAGCTGTTCCGCCGGCTGGAGTCGTGGCTGACGGAGATCACCGGTTTTGCCGGCTGCTCGCTGCAACCCAACTCCGGCGCGCAGGGCGAGTACACCGGCATGCTGACCATCCGCGCCTACCAGATCGGCCGCGGCCAGGGCGACCGCCACATCTGCCTCATCCCCGCCAGCGCCCACGGCACGAACCCGGCCAGCGCGGCGTTGGCCGGCATGGAAGTCGTCGTCGTGGCCACGGACGACCACGGCAACGTCGCTGTCGATGACCTGCGGGCCAAGGCCGAGCAGCACCGCGACCATCTGGCCGCGCTGATGATCACCTACCCCTCGACCCACGGCGTCTACGAGCGGGGCATCCGCGACATCTGCAAGATCGTCCACGACAACGGCGGCCAGGTCTACATGGACGGGGCCAACATGAACGCCCTCGTCGGCGTGGCCCGGCCGGGGGATTTTGGGCCGGACGTATTGCACCTGAACCTGCACAAGACGTTCACCATCCCCCACGGCGGCGGCGGCCCCGGCGTCGGCCCCATCTGCGTCGCCGCGCACCTGACGCCCTATCTGCCCAACCACCCCGTCGTCCCCGGCGTGGGCGGCGAGGACGCGCTGGGCACGGTCGCCTCCGCGCCGTGGGGCAGCGCGTCGATCCTGCCCATCCCCTACGCCTACATCGCCCTGATGGGCGAGTGGGGCCTGCAGGTGGCCACGGAAATCGCCATCCTGAACGCCAACTACATCGCCACGAAGCTGGAGTCGCACTACCCGGTGCTCTATCGCGGGGCCAACGGCCGTGTCGCCCACGAGTGCATCGTCGATCCGCGCCACCTGAAGGATACCGCCGGGGTGACGGCCGAGGACATCACCAAGCGGCTGATGGACTTCGGCTTCCACGCGCCGACGCTGTCGTTCCCCGTGCCGGGCACGCTGATGATCGAGCCGACGGAGAGCGAATCGAAGGCCGAACTCGACCGCTTCATCGATGCGATGATCCTCATCCGCGAGGAGATTCGCGCCATTGAAGAGGGGCGCATGGATCACGACAACAACCCGCTGAAGCACGCCCCGCACACGGCCGAGGTCGTCCTGGCCGAGGCGTGGGAGCGGCCCTACAGCCGCGAGCAAGCCGCCTACCCGGCCGACTGGGTACGCGCCGCCAAGGTCTGGCCCTACGTCAGCCGGATTGACAACGTCTATGGCGATCGGAATTTGTTCTGTGTTTGTATTCCGATTGAGGAGTATGCGTAGATTGGATTAGCAACTGTGCAAGAGAGGCAGACGATGAAGCTGCCTCTCTTGTTAGTAATTTGCAGTTGCTAAATTGGCTATGCTTATGAATCAGAATGACCTCAAGTACCTCGAATTAGTCTTGACACCTATTCGCGTTTGTGCCCATTACAAACCGAAGTTCGGCCAAGGAGCAAAGGGCGATGGACTGACCTTAGCGCAGTTTCAAACGCTATATGAGAGCGATCCATTCTATAAGCTGGTTTGGGCTGGATAACCCAATGATGTATGCCGCTCACAAAGCAGCAGGCGGTATGACCAGCATTTATCGCCAGATCGGCATAGGTTGTGAAAGATTGTTCCGCGCGGTGCTTCAGGATCAACTTGAGCTTGATGCAACCGATGTAACGTGGTCTTACGATGTGTTGCTGGCGAATGGGAAAACAAGGACCCTTTACCTAGATGGGCGTGTCCCACTCCAAAGGATTCCAGATATAACAAAGCGCGATCGATTTCAGGCTTGGATGAGGGACTATGCTACTCTGATAGGTATTGAACCTGAAGTCTTCGCATCGCTTAACGGTGCGGTTTTCGAGATTCGTCAGGGATACAAGAGCAAGGACTCAAAAAGGCAAAATGCTGATATTGCGAACGCGGCGACCGCTTACACAAAGGCTTACTTTCCATGTGTTGTGATTCTCTCGGCTCAGATTGATAGCGATGTATTGTTGCGCTATCGCACAGAGAAATGGGGCGTAGTTACCGGTGTCAAGGGTGTGAACAATCCTCTCGTTTCAACATATGATTTTATGCAGGATGTTATCGGTTATGATCTCGCCGCTTTTTTCCAGCGCAATAGTGCAACGTTGCGTGCAGAGATCGATTTAGCCCTGAAAGCACTGCTCACGCCGGAGACGACTTGATGAACTCAGTCCGCAATCACGGCAGCTTACAGCAGCGCGCTGATTATACGCACCGATTCAACTCTAAGACCGGCCGGCATGGTTGGCTACGCTTAACGCTTGCTTACTCTGTGAAGATCGTCGAAGAAATTATTGAAAAGCACCCGGCAGCAAGGCGCGTATTAGATCCATTCTGTGGAACAGGAACGACTGCTCTTAGTGCTGCTTATCACGGGCATGAAGGGGTTACTACCGACATTAACCCCTTTCTCGTATGGCTTGCCAACGCGAAAACCGTCCACTTCTCCCAGGAGGATATTTCTCGCACTCGGATTGCGTCTGAGAGAACACTCGATTTAGCAAGGCGACGAGCTATTGAACCACTACCCGCCCCACCAATATAC
>JAIBAS010000516.1 GCA_019695075.1 Promineifilum sp.
CGATCTAACGCCCATAAGCAGATCGACGCCACTGCCGGGCGTCGCCGCCACCAGCGCGCCCTCGGCGTCGCCCTCCTCGCGCAGCAGGACGCGCGCGCCCGTGGCCCTGATTTCCTCAATGAGGTCATGGTGGCGAGCGCGTTGCAGGACGACGACGACCAGGTCGCGGACGGCTTTCTTCTTCGCCCGGGCGATGAGCGCCAGCGTCCAGGCCGCCGGGGCGTTGAGGCACTCCGGCACCAGCACGGCCGCGGCATCGCGGTCAACGACGATCTTCTCCAGGTACTCGGCCGGGGCGATAGAGCGGATGCTATGGCGCGGGGCCATGGCGACGACGGAAATGGCTCCCGGCTTGCCTTCCACCAGCAGGCGCGTGCCATCGATGGGATCCACAGCCAGGTCGTAGGGCATCAGGCCCGCGCCGAAGGTAGCCCCCTCGGCCAGCGGCGCCGCGCCGTCGATGAGGCGGTCTTCGCCGATAGCCACGTGGCCGTCGATCTGTAGCGTGGCCAGCATGTTGAACATGGCGTCGGTGGCCGCGGCGTGGGCGGCGGCGAAGTTGCCGGAGCCGATCCAGCGGCCGGCGGCCAGCGCGGCGGCTTCTGTCACCCGCACCAGGTCCAGGCCGGAGTTGCGCGAAGTCAGGAGAGCGTCCATCTCAGGTAAACTCCACGGCGGTCAATAGCCCGGCTGCCTCCCAGGCCTGCATGCCACCGTCCAGCAGCGTCACGTCGTTGAAGCCCAGGTCGCGTAGAACGGCCGCGGCCCGACGGCTGCGGCGACCGGTCTGGCAGACGAGCACCACCGGCCGGTCGGCCGACAGCGCCAGCCCCCCGGCCAACAGCGTTGACAGGGGCACGGATTGCGCCTCGGCGATGTGGGAGCGCCGGAATTCGCGCGGCTCACGCACGTCAAGCACGGTCGGTCGGGCGTCGGGCGGGGCGCTACGCAGCGTCTGCCACAGGTCACGCGGGGCTACGACCGGCAGCGATGGCAGAACCGGATGGCCCAGCAGCGGCGGAGTAATCAGGTCGAAGCGCTTGGGCAGGTTCTGGCACTCCTTGAAGACGCGCACCGGACACTCGTAGATGCATACGGCCGGGTCGAGAATGTGGCGGAAGATGCGCTGGATGGCCTCGTCCTCGTCGAGGATGTTGTCGTCGCCCAGGTAGCTCAGGCAGCCGGTGGTCTGCATCAGGCGCAAGGCCCCCGGGGCGACGCGCACCAGGAAGAGATCGCCGCCGCGGTCACGGTAGGTCTGCACCAGGCTTTCCAGCATGTGGATGCCGCTGAAGTCGATCTGGTTGACGTGGTGCATGCGAATGAGCAGGAAGCGCTGTTCGGGGTGCGCGGCAGCGTTGTGGAGGATAGCCTCCTCGATGTGGTTGACCGCGCCGAAGTAGAGGTCGCCCTGAATCTCGACGATGCCCAGCTGCGGGCAACTCGGCGCGTCGGGCCGGTGCAGAAAGTGGCGGAAGTCGGCGTCGGGCACGACAACCTGCACCCGCGGCGCGCTGGTGCGCATGACGTAGAGCACGAAGGACAGCAGGATGCCCAGCAAGACGGCGAAGTCGAGATTGAGGAAGAGCGTGCCCAGGAAGGTGACGACCATGATGATCGCGTCGCCGGGCGCGCCGCGCAGGATGCGGCGAATCTCGGCCTTGTCGAGCATGTTGTAGGCCGTGACGATGAGCGCAGCGGCGATGGCGCTGACGGGCATGTACTCGCCGATGGGGCCGGCGACGAGCATGACCAGCAGCACGACCAGCGCCGCGACGATGGAGGCCAGCCGCGTCCGCGCCCCGGCGCGGAACTTGACCGCCGAGATGGTGAACGATCCCGACGTGGCGTAGCCGCCGAACAGGCCCGACAGGACGTTGGCGATGCCCTGGCCGACGAACTCCTGATTGTTGTCGAGCCGCTGGTGGGTCTGCGAGGCCAGCGAGCGCGACACGGCCGTCGTCTGCACCAGGCCGATGGCGGCCACGGCCAGCGCGCCGGTGGAGAGGTCGCTGATGAGCTGCAAGTTGAGCACCGGCAGCGACACCGGCCGCGGCAGCCCGCCGCCGATCGCGCCGATGACGGCCACGCCCTCGGCGCGGTCGCCCAGGAGCGCCACGGCGGCCGTGGCCACCAGCAGGGCGATGAGCGCGCCGGGCCAGCGCGGGTTAAGGCGGCGCAGTAGCAGGATGATGGCCATCGATCCCAGGCCGATGGCCGCCGTCAACAGGTGCGTCTGGGGCACGGCCAGGGCGGAGTTGACCAGGCCGCTGAGGACGTTGGCCTTGGGCAGCGACAGACCCAGGAGTGGATCGATCTGGCGCACGAGGATGAGCACGCCCGCGGCCGTGCCGAAGCCGACGATGACCGAGTGGGAGACGAAGTTGACGATGAAGCCCAGCCGTAGCAGGCCCAGCCCCAACTGCAAGACGCCGGCCATCAGGGCCAGCATGCCCGCGGCGAGGATGTACTGGTCGGAGCCGGGGATGATGGACACGGCCAGGGTGGAGAAGACGAGCAGGGAGATGGTGTTGGTCGGGCCGCTGTGCAGCTGTTCCGACGAACCCCACAGCGCCGCGGCGATGCCGCCGACGACGGCCGTGTAGAGGCCCATCTGCGGCGGCAACTGGGCCAACAGCGAGAAGGCGATGGCCTGCGGCAGGAGGACGACGCCGACAGTCAGCCCGGCGATCAGGTCGGCCCGCAGGTTGGCGCGCTCGTAACCGCGCACAAGCTGCGCCGGCCGCTGCAAGTAGCGCAGCGCCGGCAGAACGGCCGCCTTGGGGCGCCATCGCCCGGCTGTCAGTGTGGCCATGAGCTATATCTCAAGAACCCGATACGGATAGACGTTAATGCTTGTTGTATCCTCAAAGCGCGTCTCGCGCACCTCATCTTGCCGGTAAATGTGGATGTGGCCGTGCAAGTGGTAGCGCGGGCGAAAAAGCCGCAGAAAGGTCAGGAAGACCTTGAAACCGGTGTGGGGCAGGTCGGGCCGGTCGTGGATGCCGTAGGCGGGCGAGTGGGTCACCAGGATATCGAGCGCCCGGCCGAGGCGTTGCCGGTTCCAGAGCAGCCGCGGCACGAGCTGGGCGACGACGCGCCGCATCTCGGTCTCGCTGTACATGTAGTCGGCGTAGGCTTTGTAGCGCATGGAGCCTTGCAACCCGGCCAGGATCAGCCCTTTGCGGGTGACGACCTTGCCGTGAATATCGACGCCGCCGCGCACGCCGCGCCAGACGGAGCCATCGGCGGCCAGTTGCGGCCCCTCGTCGTGGTTGCCGCGCACGTAGACCAACGGCGCGTCGATGGCCGACGTCAGGAAGTCCAGGTAATAGAACGGCAAATCGCCGCAACCAATGAGCAAATCCACGTCGGCATAGGTCTGTCGGGTCTGCCCGGTATAGAGCTTGTCCAGCACGCGGTCGCTGACGGCCAGGATCTTCATGGGGCCGGCCACTCGCGATCCTGGTTGCGGCGCAGTGTGTCGAGGATGGCCGTCTCCAGATCGATGCCGCAGACACTGGCCAACTGCAAGAGGTAGAGGGCCACGTCGGCCAGTTCGCCGGCCAGCGCGTCGCGGTCGCGGGCTTCCGGCCGCCACTGGAAATGCTCCAGCACCTCGGCCGCCTCCAGCACCAGGGAGATGGCCAGGTTCTGCGCCGTTTGCGGCTTGGGCGAGTCGTCGGCGTACCAGCCCTTGGCGGCCACAAAGGCATGCATCCGGGCTTCCAGTTCCTTCAGTTCCATAGGCAAGTGGCGCGGCGCGGTAGCGGCGCGGCGTGGCGCGGTGGCGGCGCGTGGGTGTAGCGGGCCGGCGCGGCGGCATCGACAGGCCCTATTCTAAAGAATCGCTCGCGGGGCCGCAAAAGAAAACCGCCGGCCCAGAGATGGGCCGGCGGTCATCATCTTAGCGGAAGTTCGGCCGGGTCTTGGCTTAGAGGCGCTCGGCCACGTAAGCGGTCAGGTCGGCCAGACGGGAGGCGTAGCCCCACTCGTTGTCATACCAGCTGACGACCTTGGCGAAGTTGCCGTCGAGCACGTCGGTGGACAGCGAGTCAACCGTGGTCGAGGCCGGGTCGCCGATGAGGTCAGACGACACCAGCGGCTCATCGGTGTAGTTGAGCACCTTGCCCAGCCAGCCGGCGGAATCGGCGGCGGCCTTCAGCGCGGCGTTGATCTCTTCCTTGGTCGTCGGGCGTTCCAGCTCAGCGGTCAGGTCCACGACCGACACGGTGACGGTCGGGACGCGGAAGGCCATACCGTTGAACTTGCCCTTCAGATCGGGCAGCACCAGGCCGACGGCCTTGGCCGCGCCGGTGGAGGTGGGGATGATGTTCGAGGCGGTCGTGCGCGCGCGGCGCAGGTCCTTGTGGGCCACGTCCAGGATGCTCTGGTCGTTGGTCATGGCGTGGATGGTGGTCATGAGGGCGCGGCGAATGCCGAAGTTCTCATGCAGCACCTTGGCCACGGGCGCCAGGGCGTTGGTGGTGCAGCTGGCGTTGGAGATGACGTGCTGCGTGGCCGGGTCGTACTTGTCCTCGTTGACGCCGAGGACAAACGTGCCGTCGATGTCCTTGTCGCCGGGCGCGGAGATGATGACCTTCTTGGCCCCGCCGGCCAGGTGGGCGCCGGCCGTGGCCTTGCCACGGAAGCGGCCGGTGCATTCAAGGACGATATCGACGCCCAGTTCGCCCCAGGGCAGCTTGGCCGGGTCCTTCTCGGCGTAGCTCTTCAGCTTCTCGCCATCGACGTAGATGTCGCCGTCACGAACTTCGACCGTGCCGTTGAACTTGCCGTACGTGGAGTCGTACTTCAGCAGGTGCGCGTTGGTCTCCGGCGGCATCAGGTCGTTGATGGCCTCAACGTCGAGAACGCCCTTGTAATTGTCACGGATCGCCTTATAGACCTGACGGCCGATACGGCCGAATCCGTTGATTCCAACCTTAACAGTCATGGAAACACTCCTTTGTGTGGTGATGTGGGTAGGAAGGTGCAGATTGTGCGAGATGGTGCAGTGCGCGGGAAGCTGTGGGAAGCGCACTGTTCTCTATTATACCGAATTGCCGGCCCAGGCAAAAGGGATAATCACAAAATGCATAGTCTTCTTCGCCCGCGCGGCAAAATCGGGCATAATCCCGCCCGTATGATCGCCTACGCGCTCTACTTGCACATCCCATTCTGCCGCCAACGGTGTAGCTATTGCGACTTCAACACCTACACCACCCTCGGCGACTTGCAGGCGGCCTACGTCGCCGCGCTGGCGGCGGAGATTCGCCAGGTGGGCGCGCTGGCCGCGGCCGCGGGCGACCCGCGCCCGGCCGTGCGCACCATCTTCCTCGGCGGCGGCACGCCGTCCCTGCTGTCGCCGGAGCAACTGGGCGACATTCTGGCCGCCGCTCGCGAAGCGTTCGCCGTGCTGCCCGACGCGGAGATCACGATGGAGGCCAACCCGGGCACAGTCTCGGCCGGCACGCTGGCCGCCTACCGCGCCCTGGGCGTCAACCGGCTCAGCTTCGGCGTGCAGAGCGCGCTGCCGGGCGAGCTGGCCCTGCTGGGGCGCGCCCACGACTTCGCCGCTGCCGTCGAGGCCGTGGGCCTGGCCCGCGCCGCCGGCTTCGACAACCTCAACCTCGACCTCATCTATGGCTTGCCGGGACAGAGCGTGGCCGATTGGGCGCGGACGCTGGCGGCCGTGCTGGCGTTGGCCGCGGCCGAGCCGGCCATTACCCACATCAGCCTCTATTGCCTGACCATCGAGCCGGGCACGCCGATGCAGCGCTGGCTGTCGGGCGGCGACATCCCCGCGCCCGACGCGGACGTGGCCGCCGACCAGTATGAGTTGGCCGGGCGGGAACTGGCCGCGGCCGGCTTCGACCACTACGAGATCTCCAACTGGGCGCGGCCGGGGCGGGAGTGCCGCCACAACGTCGTTTACTGGCGCAACGAGCCGTATCTGGGGCTGGGCGCGGGCGCGCATGGCCTGGCCGGCGGCACTCGCTATCAGGTGGTGCGCCAGCCGCGGGCGTATGTGCGGCGGATGTTGGGCGCTGTGGGGGAAAGCAGGGGAGCGGGGGAGCAGGGGAGCGGGGGAGAAGCGGATCGGCGCGGCGGTGATGCACGGCGGTTTCCCCTGTCGTCGGCGGTGGCCGCCTATCACCAGGTCAGCCCGGAAGAGGCCATGTCCGACACGGCCATCACCCAACTGCGCCTGCTGGACGAGGGGCTGGACATGGCCGGCTTCGCCGCTCGCTT
This sequence comes from Promineifilum sp., assembly GCA_019695075.1. Lineage (GTDB taxonomy): Bacteria > Chloroflexota > Anaerolineae > Promineifilales > Promineifilaceae > Promineifilum. Next base: position 6,253 of record JAIBAS010000516.1, read on the forward strand.
CGGCCGCGCCTTTGATGACGTCTATGCGGATGAAGTCCACCAACTGGAGACCTGGCAGCTTCTCCACCGGCGCGACGACCGGCTGCTGTTGACCGAGCGCGGGCGGTTTCTCAGCAACCAGGTGTTTTATCGGTTCGTTTAATCTTCTGTAATG
>JAIBAS010000555.1 GCA_019695075.1 Promineifilum sp.
GGTATCCCGCCTCCGCCAACGCCTGAAGACGCGGGATACCATCCCGCGCTACAAGGGGGGATCGGCTTGCGCTCTATCCGCGAGCGGGCGGCCGAGCTGGGTGGCGCGTGCGCGATCGAGTCCAACGGCACGGGCACGCGCCTGCGCGTGTCGTTGCCCATCGGTCAGGAGAGAGAGGCATGACCCCACTGCGCGTCCTTATCGCCGACGACCACCCCGTCTTCCGCGACGGCATCCGCGCCTTGCTGGAGGCCACACCGGGCGTGTTAATCGTCGGCGAAGCGACGACGGGAGAAGAGGCGGCGACCCTGGCCGGACAACTCGCGCCCGATCTGATCCTGATGGATGTGGGCCTGCCGGGCATCAACGGCATCGAGGCGACACGGCGCATCGTCGCGGCCCGACCGGAGACGCGGGTGCTGGTGGTGACGATGTTCGAGGACGATGCCAACGTCTTCGCCGCCCTGCGTGCCGGCGCGGGCGGCTACATCCTGAAGGACGCCACGAAAGAGGAAATCCGCCGCGCCGTTCAGGCCGTCGGCCACGGCGAGGCGATTTTCGGCGCGGCCGTGGCGGCGCGAGTCATGGCCGCCTTCGCCCAGCCGCGCCCGGCGTCCGCGCCGCGCCCCTTCCCCGAACTGACCACCCGCGAGCACGATATCCTGGCCCTCATTGCCCGCGGCTGGAGCAACGGCCGTATCGCCGACCATCTGTCGCTGAGTGGCAAGACCGTCAGCAACTATGTCTCCAACATTCTGGGCAAGCTGCAAGTGACGGCGCGGGCCGAGGCAGCCGAGCGGGCACGGGAAGCGGGTCTGGGGCAGGAATCATAGTAGAATAGGACGATGCACAACGATTTCAGCCTCCTGGCCACCATTACGATGGCCGTGCTGTTCGCCTTCCTGTGCGGTTTCGCCGCCCGCAAGCTACGCCTGCCGTCGCTCGTCGGCTACCTCATTGCCGGGCTACTCATCAGCCCTTTCACCCCCGGCTTCGTCGGCGACGTCAGCGCCGCCGGCCAGCTGGCCGAGGTCGGCGTCATCTTCATGATGTTCGGCGTCGGCCTGCACTTCTCGCTGCGCGACCTGTGGAACGTCCGCCAGATCGCCATCCCCGGCGCGATCCTGCAAACAACCCTGTCCACGCTCATCGGCCTGGCCCTCGGCCAACTGTGGGGCTGGTCGTTCGAGGCCGGGTTGGTGCTGGGCCTGTCGATCTCCGTCGCCAGCACGGTGGTGCTGCTGCGCGGCCTGACCGATCATGGCCTGGTCAGCACGCCCCACGGCCGCGTGGCCATCGGCTGGCTGGTCTTCGAAGACCTGGCCACCATTGTCATCCTCGTGCTCATGCCCGTGCTGGTGGGCGGCAGCGGCAACCCGCTGGTCAGCGTCGGTGTGGCGCTGCTGAAGACGGCCGTGTTCGTGATCATCATGCTGGTGATCGGCACGCGGGTGCTGTCGTGGCTGCTGACGCAAATCGCCTACACCCGTTCGCGCGAGCTGTTCATCCTGGCCGTCGTGGCCATGGCCGTGGGCACGTCCTTCGCCGCCTTCGAGCTGTTCGGCGTGTCGCTGGCGCTGGGGGCGTTCCTGGCCGGCGTGGTCATCGGCGAGTCGGACGTCCACCACCAGGTCAATGCCGAGGCCGTGCCCTTCCGCGACTTCTTCTCGGTGCTGTTCTTCGTCTCCGTGGGCATGCTGGTCGATCCGGCGGTGGTGATGGCCAACATCGGCAAGGTCGTGGTTCTGTCGCTGCTGGTCATCGGCGGCAAGGCGGTGATCACGCTGCTGCTGGGCTTCGTCCTGCCATCGTCGGCGCGGACGATGATCGTCGTCGCCGCCGGGCTGAGCCAGATCGGCGAGTTCTCGTTCATCGTCGGGCAGGCGGGCGTGGGGCTGGGGCTGATCGACGGCGATCAGTACGGGCTGATCCTGGCCGCGGCGGTGGTCTCCATCGTCGTCAATCCGCTGATGTTCGCCCTCATCCCAGGCATGGAACGGGCGCTGCGGGGCGTGCCCTGGCTGTGGCGGCTGATGGATCGCGGCGGGCCGACGCCGGTGGCGTTCACCGAGGAGATGGAGGGGCACGTGGTCATCATCGGCTACGGCCGCGTCGGCAGCCACATCGGCAGCGTGCTCCAGCAATTGGGCCTGCCCTTCCTGGTGGTCGAGCAGAACATGGCCCACGCCAACGAGATTCAGGCGCGGGGCATCAAGACGCTGTTCGGCGACGCGGCCAACTCCGAGATTCTGCTCCACACCGGGCTGGAGCATGCCCGCGCGCTGGTGGTCACCGCGCCCAACGAGACGACGACGGAGTTGATCGTCGCCGCGGCCCACGCCATCGCCCCGACGCTGCCCATCATCGCCCGCGCGGCCACGGCCGATCGCCTGCCTCACCTCTACCACCTCGGCGCGCACCACGCCATCAACCCGGAGATGGAGGGCGGGCTGGAGATGCTGCGCTACACGCTGCTGTCGCTGGGGCACGGCAGCAACCGCATCCAGCCCTACCTCGACGCTGTGCGTACGGAGACCTACGAGGGCATCCTGCCGGAGGAGGGCGGCTACCCGGTGCTCGACCAACTGCTGACGGCCACGCGCGGCGTCGAGATCGCCTGGGAGTTGCTGAACGCCAGCAGCCCGGTCATCGGCCACACGCTGGCCGAGGCCGGCATCCGCTCGCGAGTGGGCGCGTCGGTCGTGGCCGTCCTGCGCGGCGGCGAGGTCATCACCAACCCGGACACGAGCTTTGTGTTCCAGGAAGACGACCTGGTGGGGATGATTGGGAGTAGTGGGCAGTTGGCGGAGGCGTGTTTCTTGTTGAATTCGCCGGTGGGGTAGAGGCTTATCGGTGCGTTGATTGGCCTATGAAACTCCCGCCGGGCTGCCTCTCGCTTGGTGCAGCGGTGTGTCCTCAAACCGGGAAGGGCGGGGTGAAGGGGTGGCTGTTGGCCACGAGAAGAAAGCTGGGGTTGGGGGTATTTAGTCTGCGACCTCTCCGGCTAACTGACAGATCAACTGCTGGACATCTTCACTCAGGTAAAATCCTGCCTGGTCTCGTAGCTTCTGTACCAATGGGCGCACTTCCCGAATCAGATCGGCAGCCTTGGCCTCTAGCAACACACCTAGTACTCCGGTGACGTTCAAACCGAATCGCTTTGCCGACCGCCGGCCCTCTCTCTCGTCCAGAATTAACAGATCGGCCTCCAGTTCGATAGCCAACGCAATACTCTCAGCTTCGCCCTGATCCAAATCACGGATCAGAGCCAGCACGAGCTCGCGATTGCTCACCTGGTGTCGGCTTATCCAGTTTGCCTGCGCGACTTCTTTGGCGCCCGGCCAGGGGTAGCCGCCTGCGTTTAGTTCCTCCCAGACAACTTCGGCAATGTGAAGCTGGCCGTAGAGGCGATTCATTAAGTCTAGCTGGCCAATGGCGGCCAGACTGGTTAACGGGGACGTATTGCTGACGACGATCACAGCCGACCCATGTCGCGGAGTGTCTGCACATCCTCCAGCAAGTCGTCTGCGCCATAATGGGGAGAGACGCCGCGTGAGGCCAATAACTGGCGAAACTGCCAAAGCGACAGCCCGGCCAACTCGCGCGCCTTACCCAATGATAGACGGCCGCTGGCGTAGAGCCATACCGCCAATTCGGTCTTGAGTTCGGCAACACTCAAACGCGCCGAGTCGAGCACATCTTCGGGAATATCGATCAGGACAGCCATAGTGGCACTATAGCGGATGCCGAAAGTGGTGTCAATTGAACTTGTCAGGAGAGACAACAACGTCCCCTCTTCTGCCCAGCGAAAGTGATCCGCCCACGAATCTAGTCGTGGATTGAAAAGCGATACAGTTGCGCCTGTGAGAGGGTCAACTTCTTCGGTCTGTGTACCCTTGTAGTTGTTGCACAGGCTGCACGCCAGCCAGAGGTTGTCCTCATCGTCAGAACCGCCCTTGGCAGTGGGAATAATATGTTCAAGCTGCAACCGGCCCAGCACGTATTCCTGACGGCTTAGACAGTAACCGCAGCGGTCGGCCGCAACATGACGCACGCGTTCGCGCACATCGGCGGGATTCGGCTACGACTCATGAAGCCAGCGGGGGAATGAGCTTGCGGCTAACGGCTTCTGCCAGCGCCTCGGACTTCAGCAGTAACCCTTCCTGATAGCGTTGCATCAAACGGGACAACTCAGGGCGCTCATCATCGGTCAGTTCACCCGCCTGCTGCCCATCCAACAGGTCGCTCAATCGTTCATCATCCTCAGCCGACAGCCGCAGTTCAGTCAGCGACAACACACGCTCGTCGCTCATCTCCTGCACTGAAACGGCCTTGCCTTCGGCCGGAGACGGCAACGACAGCGCCAGCGTGTCCGCCAGAACCTCGCCCACATCGCGCCGCGTCAATTGCGCCAGCCGCTTGGCGCGCCGATAGGTCTCCTCGGGCAGATTGACCACCACTTGCATAACCATGGGCCGATTATAACAGAGAAACCGGGTTTCTATTGAGAAAACCCGGTTTCTACGTTTTATATCCGCGTGGTCTGCGGTTCCTTCCTAAAACCCCTCCAACCCCGACAACTCCGCCACCCCGCCCGCCAACCCCGCCACCCGCTGCAACAGCGCCAGCCGGTTCTCGCGCACGGTCGGGTCGTCGTCCATGATCAGCACGGCGTCGAACAGGCGGGTAATGGCCGGCTCCAGCCGGCGCAGGGCGGCGACGAACGTCTCAACCGAACCATCGGCGGCCAGCCGCTCGGCTTCGGCCCGCGTCAGTTCGTCCAGCACGGCGCGCTCTTCGGGCAGGGCCAGGTCGTCGGGCCGCAGGCTGTAGCGCTGCGGCAGCGGCCGGGTGATGCGCACGCAGCGGGCATAGGCGTTGAGCAGCGCCGGCCAATCGGGCAAGCGCACCGCCTCGGCCAGCGCCGCGGCCGCCTGTCGCGCCGCGTGGGGGTCGTGGGCGTTCTCGGCCACGACGGCCTTGACGATGCCGACCGGGTGGCCCGCGTCGCGCAGCACGCCCTCCAGCCGCCCGGCGATGAAGGCCATCACCTCGGCGCGGGCGGCGTCGCTCCAGGCGACGGGCAGCAGCGCCCCGGCGGCGTCCAGCCCGGCGCGCAGGTCGAAGCGCTGCCGCTGGGCGGTCAGGTTCTCGATCAGTTGCAGCGCGGCGCGGCGCAGCCCGAATGGGTCGTTGGAGCCTTTCGGCCCCAGCCCGGCGGCGAACAGCCCGGCCAGGCTATCCAGCCGGTCGGCCAGGGCCAGGGCCAGCGCCGGGCGGGTGCTGCTGACGGCGTCGTATTGCTCGGCGATGGCCGTGGCCACCTCGGCCGGCTCGCCGCCGCGCAGAGCGTAATGGCCGCCCATCTTGCCCTGCAGGCTGGTCATCTCGATGACCATGCTCGTGGCCAGGTCGGCCTTGGCCAGGGCGGCGGCGCGGTCGGCCGTGGCCCGCTCGGCGGTGCTCAGACCCAGCATCCCGGCCACAGCGGGCACGAGTTGCTCCAGCCGGCGCGTCTTGTCCAGCATTGAGCCGAGGCCGGTCTGGAAGGTCAGCTTGCCCAGTTCCGGCACGAACTCGGCCAGGCCGCGCTTGATGTCCTTGTCGTAGAAGAAGGCCGCGTCGGCGAAGCGGGCGCGAATGACGTGCTCGTTGCCGTCGCGGACGATGTCGAGATGGGCGTCGTCGCCATTGCGGACGGCGATGAAGTAGGGCAACAGCCGCTCGCCCTGGTAGACGGGGAAGTAGCGCTGGTGCTTGCGCATGACGGCCACCAGCACCATCGGCGGCAGGGCCAGGAAGCGCTCCTCGAAAGAGCCGAGCAGCGGCGTCGGCCGCTCCACCAGGTTGGTCACCTCGTCCAGCAGGGCGGGGTCGGCCGGGATGCGGCCGTGGACAGAGCGGGCCAGCGCCTCGGCCCCGGCGGCGATGGCGGCGCGGCGGTCGTCCATGCCCAGGACGATGGTCGCCTCGGCCAGGGCGGGCAGGTAGGCGTCAGCCGTTGGCACAGGGATGGCCGGCGAGCCGAAGGGGCGCAGGCCATAGGTGACGCGCCCGCTATCCGCCCCGGCATAGCGGAAGGGCACGACCGCCGGGCCATGCAGGGCCAGCAGCCAGCGCAGCGGCCGGCTATAGCTGACGTTGGTGGCGTTCCAGCGCATCGACTTCTCGAACTTGATCCCGGCGATGACGTCGGGCAGGCGCTCGGCCAGCACGTCCAGCGACGGCCGCCCGGCCTCGCGCACCACGGCGGAGACGTAGCGCTTGCCGCCCTCCTCGACGACGGTCAGATCATCGACCGACAGGCCGCGGCTGCGGGCGAAGCCGGCGGCGGCCTGGGTGGGCCGGCCGTTGGCGTCGAAAGCGCGGTCGGCCGGCGGCCCCTTGACGGTCGATTCGAC
>JAIBAS010000583.1 GCA_019695075.1 Promineifilum sp.
CCGAGCCGGGCGGCCGCCGCAAGCACCACGGCCACATGCCCAAGCTGGGCGGGCTGGCCGTGGCCGCCGGTTGGGCCGCCGGCGTGGCCCTCATCTACCTGCTGCTGCCGCCCGATAACCCCGACGACGCCCTGCGGCTGCGCGGCGTGGTGCTGGGCAGTGTGGTCGTGCTGGCCGGCGGCCTGCTCGACGACCGCTACGACCTGCCGCCGTGGGCGCAACTGATCATCCAGCTCGCCGGCGCGCTGGTGGCCATCGCCCACATCATCTTCATCGAGGTCTTCACCAACCCGCTGCCCGGCGCGGCGTTGTGGCAGGCGCTCCCGCTCTTCCGCGTCGAGGGGACGCTGGTATGGATCTGGCGTCCGCTGGCGTTGCTCTTCACGACCTTCTGGATCATCGGCATGATCAACGCCATCAACTTCCTGGACGGTCTCGACGGGCTGGCGGCGGGGGTGTGCCTGATCGCCGCGGTCTTCTTCGCCGTCCACAGCTTCCGGCTGGGGCAATCGACCGTGCCGCTCTTTCCGCTGGCCCTGGCCGGGGCGCTGCTGGGCTTCCTGCCGTTCAACTTCTCGCCGGCGCGCATCTTTCTCGGCTCGGCCGGGGCCTACTTCCTGGCCTATCAGGTGGCCACGCTGTCGATTCTGTCGCCGGCCAAGCTATCCACGGCCCTGCTGGTGCTGGCTGTGCCCATCATCGACGTGGCCTGGCAAATCGTCTCGCGGCTGCGGCACGGGCGGCATCCGATGAGTAGCGACCGCGGCCACCTGCATTTCCGCCTGGCCGACAGCGGCATGCCGACGCCGCGCATCGTCCTGGGCTATTACAGCGTTGCTCTCGTCTTCGGACTACTGGCCGTGCTGGTCTCCTCGCCGCTGCTGAAGCTGGTTCTGCTGGCGGCGCTGGCCGTGGGCGTGCTGGCTTTGCTGCTGCGCCTGAGCAAGAGGGCTTGAATCGGCCGCCGCGCGGTGCTACACTCGCGTTATCATGGAAGACCAAGACATCATGCGCGAACAGGCGCAAATTCTGATCGACCGCGCCTATCGCCACCAGCAACAGGGCGAACTGGGCGACGCCATCGCCCTCTACCGGCGGTCGCTGGCCGTCTACCCCACGGCCGAAGCCCACACCTATCTCGGCTGGGCCTATAGCTACATGGATCGCTACGATGAGGCCATCGCCGAGTGCGAGAAGGCCATCACCCTCGATCCGACGTTCGGCAACCCCTACAATGACATCGGCGCGTACCTGCTGGCGCAGGGGCGGCCGGAAGAGGCCGTGCCCTGGCTGGAGCGGGCCACGGCCGCGCCGCGCTACGACACGCCGCAGTTCGCCTACCTCAACCTCGGCCGCACCTACGAGGCCCTGGGCCAACCCTACCGCGCCCTGGCCTGCTACGACCGCGCCCAGGCCATCGCCCCGCTCTACCTGCCCGCCCAGTGGGCCAAGGGGCTGCTGCTCGGCCGCCTCAACTAGGCCGAGGCTTCCGTCCCCATGCCCCGTGCCATCGGCCATGTGACAGTCGCCGCGGTCGGCCGGCTGCGCGAGCGCCACTGGCAGACGGTACAGGACGACTACGCCCGCCGCCTGGGCCGCTACACCGATTTCCAACTGGTCGAGGTCAAGGACGTGGTTGGCCGGGCGCTGCCCGACGCCGTGGCCACGGCTCGCGAGGGGGAGCAGCTTTTGGCGGCCGGGCGCGGCGCGCGGCTGGTGCTGATGAGCGCGACGGGGCGGGAGATGACCAGCCCGGAACTGGCCGCGTGGCTACAAGGGCAACTGGAGAGCTACGGCCGGCTGGCCTTCCTCGTCGGCGGGCCGGTCGGCTTCGACCCGGCGACCGTGGCCGCGGCCGACGAGCAACTGGCCCTCTCGCGGCTGACCTTCCCCCACGAACTGGCCCGCGTCGTGCTGCTGGAACAGCTTTACCGCGCCTTCACCATCCTCCACGGCGAGCCGTATCACAAGTAAGCGGTTCTACCCGGCCGCGATTGACCCGCCGATCACGACGACATACTCCCCCCGCGGCTCCTCGTCGGCCAGAGAAGCGATCAGTTCGGAGAGCGCGCCCCGCCGCACCGACTCGAACATCTTGGTCAGTTCGTTGGCCACGGCCGCCGGCCGGTCGCCATAGACCGCCAGCGCGTCGGTCAGGAAGTCGCGCAGGCGGTGGGGCGATTCATAGAAGATGAGCGTGTGGGGCGCGTCGCGGTCGATGGCCAGGAACGCCTGCCGCTTGCCGCTCTTGCGCGGCGGGAAGCCGCGAAAGGTGAAGCTATGCGACGGCAGCCCGGAGAGGACGAGAGCCATCACCAGCGCCGACGCGCCGGGGATCATCGTCACCGGCAGGTCAAGATCGATAGCCCGCCGCACCAGCGTATAACCGGGGTCGGCCACGCCGGGCGTGCCCGCGTCGGACACGACGGCGACCGACTGCCCGGCCGCCAGCAGGGCCATGATGCGCGCTCCGGCGCGGTCCTCGTTGTGCTCGTGGAAAGCGATCTGCGGCTTCTTGATGTCGAAGTGCTTCAACAGCAGGCCGGTCTTGCGCGTGTCCTCGCTGGCGACGTAGTCCACGGCGCGCAAGACCTCCAGCGCCCGCAGGCTGATGTCGCCGAGGTTGCCGATGGGCGTCGCGACCAGGTAGAGCACCGCCCCTCCGCGGCCTAAGCCGGCTTGACCCACTCCATCGCCGCCCCCAATTGCGCCATCGTATCGACGAAGCCGGGGAAGCTGTCGGCCATGCAGGCAGCGTCATGGATGAGCGTCGGCTCGTCGGCCACCAATCCGGCCACGGCCAGAGCCATGCCCAGGCGGTGGTCGTCGTGGCTCTCGACGCTGGCCCCCTTGAGGCGCGTCGGCCCGTGGACGGTGAAGCCATCCTGGTGCTCGTCAATGTTGGCCCCCAGGCGGCGCAACTCCTGGGCCAGCAGGGCGATGCGATCCACTTCCTTGACGCGCAACTCGGCCGCGTCGCGAACAGTGCTGTGATCGACCGCCTGCGTGGCGGCCACGGCCCAGACGGGGAACTCGTCAATGGTGCGCACGACCGTCGGCCCATCCACGTCAACGCCGTGCAGCTCGGCGAAGCCGACGCTGACGTCAGCGGCCACTTCGCCGCCGGTCACCTGCTGGCTGCTAATGGCGATATTCGCGCCCATCTGCCGCAGGACGTGCAGCAAGCCGGTGCGTGTCTCGTTGACGCCCACGCCGCGGATGGTGATCTCGGAATGAGGCACGATGGTGGCGGCGACGATGGGAAAGGCGGCCGAGGAGAAGTCGCCGGGCACGGTCATGTCCAGCGGCAGCAGGCGACGACCACCCAGGGGCGCATCGCTCAGCGTTGCCCAGCCCGCCTGCATCGTCACGACCGCGCCCATAGCCATCAGCAGGCGCTCGGTGTGGTCGCGGGCCGGGCCGGGCTGGAAGACGCGCACGGCGTCGCCGGTGTAGAGACCGGCCAGCAGCAGGGCGCTCTTCACCTGGGCGCTGGCCACCGGCAGGCTATAGCTGACGCCGTGGAGCGTTGACGGGCGGATGTACAGCGGCGCGTGCCCCTCTTCAGCGCGGATATCCGCGCCCATGAGTTGCAGCGGTTCCGTCACGCGGCGCATCGGCCGGCGGCGGAGCTGCTCGCTGCCGTCCAACACCGAGGGGAACGATTGCCCGGCCATCACCCCGGCCAGCAGGCGAATGGCCGTGCCCGCGTTGCGGCAGTTAAGCGGCCCGGCCGGCCGGCGCAGGCCGCGCAGCCCCCGCCCCTCGACGCGCAAGTCCCACGCCTGCGGCAGACGCTCGTCCACGTCGATGTGGACGCCCAGCGTGCGCATCACTTCCAGCGTCGCCAGCGTATCGCCGGCCGGCAGCCAGTTGCGTATGACGCTGACGCCCTCGGCCAACGAGGCCAGCAGGACGGCGCGATGGCTGATCGACTTGTCGCCGGGAACGGTGATCGTACCGCGCAGGGGCGTGTTCTGGGTGTGGACGATCAGCTTGCTTGTTGACATCATGTAGGTCTGCTTAGATGGCTTTGCGCCGCGTCTGGGCCACGTGCGGCAGGGTTTCGGCGCGCCCGTTGGGGCCTTTGACGCGCGTGCGCTCGTGCCGGTGACGCTGCGGCGTGTTGCCGGCGTTGTGGCGTGGGTCAAGGCGAGCGACCGGCGGCCGCCCGGCCAGCTGGGCCTGCTCCAGGGCATGGTGGATGAAGAGGACGTTGCCGCCACGCAAAGCCCCGCCATCGGCCTGCGCCGCGGCCAGTTGCGCCGGCAGGTCGGCAATCTCCTCCGGCGGGATGTAGGCCGACAGGGCGAAGAACTCCAGATGGTCGTGGACGGGCACGACGCGGCCGAGGAGGATCGACCCCAGCGGCGCGTCGCCGTGACCGGACGGCTCGAAGACATCGACCTCCTGCCCCGACGCCATGTCGCGCAGGCGCAACGTCTGGCGCTCGTAGCCCAACAGCTCGTAGCCGCTCATCGGCCCGGCGGCGACCCACTGGTCAAGCAACTCGCGCTGGGGCGAGGGCAGGTCGCTGTGCTCGCGGCGATACTGCTCGACGACGCGCTCGCCCGACGGCAAGGCGTAGTCGAAGGCGAACCAGTCGTAGAAGCGCTCGGCCTCGGAGGCGCTCATCTGCGGCAACGTCTCGGCCGTGTACAGGTTATTCCAGTAGCCAGCCGCGGCCGCGCCGGCGTCATTGTCGTAGCGCTCGCTGTCGGCGAACTCCAGCAGGTCGGCGCGCAGATTGCGCGCAGCGTCGGCCCAGGCGCGCTGCTCGCGCTCGGCGGCCAGGTCGGCGGGCATGTGGCATTGCTTGTACTTCTTGCCACTGCCGCAATAGCAGGGATCATTTCGGCCCGGTTTGTCCATGTCGCTTAACCCCATAAGACGGCAACCGGCAACGTCAGAGATGCCGGTGGCGAGATACCAGGGAATTGTACCAGATGACGCCGCCGCCGCGTAGCGTCGCCGCGAAAACGGCCGCCGGGCGCGTTTAGGCCGCCCGCAGCGCGGCAACCTCCTGCACGCGCTGCCGCAACCGCCGCGAGAGCACGCGGATGACGCCGCGGGCCACCTCGCTGCGCGTGTCCATCAGCTCATAGAACGGCGCTTGCTCCAGACGCAGCAGCAGCGTGTCCATCTCGGCCGTGGCCGCGGCCATGCGCGGCTCCGGATCCAGCAGGGCCATCTCGCCGAAGACCTCCGACTCGCCCAGGGTATTGAGCGTGTAGTCGCCATCGTGGATACGCACCTCGCCGCTGACGATGATGTAGAGCGAATCGCCCGCGTCCCCCTTGTCGAAGACGCTCACGCCGGCCGGCCGCTCCACCTCGGTCAGCAGCCCGGCGATCTCGGCCAGCAGCTCGTCCGGCGTCTCGGCAAAGAGATCGACGTCCTTCAGGAAAATGACCTTCTCAATCGTCGTCAGCATGGCTCGTTCTCCGGGTGATGGGGCCGCGGCGGGGGCGTAACCCAGGCGAGCGGCCGTCCAGAAAGCCGTCTCGCGCAGGATGGGATCACTGCTGGTCTGATAGTGGCGTAGCAATTCGGGCAGGTCGGGGCCGGTGCAGCTCACCTGGCCAGCGGCGAACAGGCGCGTGACCTCCAACCAGCGGTTGGCCCGGCCGTCGCCGCGCAGCAGCACCTCGACGCGCGCCGTGGGCGGCAGGATAGGCACGTCGTACAGCCCGCCCAAGCGCTGTAGCCGCGCCGCGGCGGGCAGTTCCTCCGACAGCGGCATCACCATCGCCTTCAGATCGGCCGGCAAGCCCAACTCGAGAACCTCCAGGGCGTAGGCCCGGCGCGTCTCCGTCGCCTGCTGGCCTCGCCCCAACACTTCGCGTACGTCGCGCATCGCCGCCGGCTCGACCAGCAGCGCCAGCAGCAGATAGATGCGGTCGCGGGCGGCCTCGAACTGGCCTTGCAGGACGCGCCGCAGATAGCCCAGTTCCCCGGCAGCCAGACAGTCGCGCAGGCCGGCCAGCAGCCAGGCGGCATGGGCCGTCTCGGCGGCGATCTGGCGGCGCACGGCGGCCGTGATCTCGCCCGAAGCCCGGTAGCCCGCGCCGGTCAGCGCCAGCAGCGCCGCCGTCAGCACCGTGTCGCTGGGGTGATCCAGGTGGGCCGCCAGCGCCGTCGTGGCCGCCTCGCCGCCCATGCGCCCGGCGGCGCGGGCCAGGCCCACCAGCAGTTCCACCGGCTGGTTGTCCTGGCCGAGGGCGCTGACGACGGCCGTCCGGGCCGCCTCGCCGCCGGTCCGCAACGCGGCCACGGCGGCCATCTGCGTCGCCCGGCGGCCCAGAGCGGCGACAACGTCGGGCCAGACGTCGGGCCCGATGTCGGGCCCGATGTCGGGCCACT
>JAIBAS010000094.1 GCA_019695075.1 Promineifilum sp.
GCTGCGATTCGGGAGAATCGCGCCACTGCTGCGATTCGGGAGAATCGCGCCACTGCCTAGCCGCGCGGCCACGGCGGCTGTGTCGCGGTTGAGTTGCGCGCCGGCCCGATCCAGGGCAACACGCTCGGCCTCCGCGGCGCTCGGCCCCAGTTGCCGCCGCGCCAGCCACTCGACCAGGGTGGCATTGAAGGCGCTCTGCTGGGCGGCCAGCGGGCCCACGTGCCAGCGGGTGGCCACGTCATTCCAGGCCGTCCGCAGCCAAACCACCAGCCGGCCAACGCCCGGCGCGGCCGAGGCAAAGGCGTACTCGCTCAGTTCGGCGCGGCGGCCCATCTCTTCCAATCGGGCCTTGTCGAAGCGGTCGTCGCTCATCGGTGATCAGTGGGCAGTGGGCAGTGGTCAGTTGCGCCAGGGCAGGTCGGGCACGGCCGCGGGCGTGGCGTAGGGGCCGGCGCGCAGGTCATCGAAGTAGCCGTGGGCCTCCAGCGCCGTGTAAGAGAAGAGCGCGTGGCCGGCCGTGCCCAGCGCCCGCGCCGCGGCAATGCGGAAGGCGATCTGATCGAAGCTCTGGTCGGAGCCGATGCCGGCGATCACGTAGCGCTGGCCGCGGTGACTCTGGAAGTCGGCCACCAGCGTCTGCCAGCGGTCGTTGGGGAAGGGGTTGGGCGTATTGGACGAATAGATCATCGGCGAGACGGCGTCGATGTAGCCTCCTTGCAGCCAGCCCTGCGAATCTTGATAGTAGTCGCTGTACCCCTGGCTATAACCCCAGCCCCAGCGGTCGATGTAGGTCGGCCAGACGGCGGCCGTCAGCCACACGTCGCGCCCGCTGGGCAGGATGATCTCCTGGTAGACCTCGCGCACCAGCCTATTGATCTGTTCGCGCTGCCAGTCGGCATAGACGCCGGCCGCGCCGCTGAAGCAGGGCGCGCCGAAGGCGGCTTCGCTGACCGGGTCGCAGGAGGTGTTGCGGCCGGCATAGCGCACGCGGTCGAGATGGATGCCGTCGATGGCGTAGCGGCTGACCAGGTCGTGGACAACGGCCTTGAAGTGCTCGCGGAAAGCGGCCGAGGCGGGCGAGGCCACCTGGTACTCGCCGCAGGAGACGGCATCGAGCGTCGTCCACTGGGCGGCGTTGAGCTTGTCGTTGGTCAGGCCGTGGGCGTCGCGCAGGCGATACCACAGCGGCGTGGGGGTGGCCGCGGGCGGCGGCGGGCAGGTGTTAGCCGCGGTGCGGTCGCCGATGGGGTAGACGTTGACGTAGGCGTGCAGTTGCAGGCCGCGAGCGTGGGCGCGCTCGACGAAATAGGCCAGCGGATCCCACGCCGGCGAGGGCGGCTGGCCCAGGACGCCGCCGCTGACGCGCGCCGCCCACGGCTCCAGGCCGGAGACGTAGTAGGCGTCGGCCGTGCCCCGCACCTGGAAGAAGATGGCGTTGAAGCCGGCGTCGGCGGCGTTGGCGACGATCTGGTCGATGCGCGCCGGGTCGGCCGGGTGGTTGAAGACCGTCCAGTCGAAGCGCGTCACCCATAGCCCGCGCAACTCAACCATGCCCGGCGGCCGGGTGGCCGTCGGCGAAGGCGTCGGCAGCGTCGCCGTGCGATAGACCTCCAGGAAGAGCAGCTTGTTGTTGACCGCCGACGCGCCGCTGCGCACGGTCAGGCGGCCGTCGCTCACGGTGACGCTCAGCGTGCCGGCGATGAAGCGGCGGCTATCGTTGGGCGCGCCGGAGAGAAGCGTCTGGCCCTCGGCCGTGCTGTGCATGAAGCCGTCGCCGGCCGCCGGGTCGCCGGCCACGGCGTAGACATCGTAGACGCCGGGCGGCAGGGCCAGCTCCCAGACGGCGTCGGGGTTCTCCGGCTTTTGCAGGTGAATCAGCGTGTCGTAGCGTTGGTCGTAGGCCTCGGGCGCGTTGCGCTCGCGCGTGGCAGCGCTGTTGTCGGCATTCCAGCCGTAGGCGAAGCCGTTGCCGCGGTCGGCAAAGACCGCGCCGCTGTCGGGCAGATAGCCGGGGGGCACTTCGGCCGCGGCCGGCTGGAAGTTGATCTTGACCACCGGCTCACCACTTGACGGCGGGCCGAGGACGATGATCGGCGCGTAGCTCCGCCCCGCTCCCTGGGCCAGGAGCGTTAGCGCCGCGCCGGCCAGAGCCAGGCCGGCCACCAACAGCACAACCGAACGACGCACAGTACGGCTCATTTGGCCGCTATTGTGCCATACATGGCCCGATGAACCAAAGCCCCGCCGTAGCCTCCGACCAAGGCCACTATCAACGCCAGCAGACTGGCGACGTTCCCCCCTCTGATGATGCCCAGCAACGGGATCATACCGCCAATGGCCAGCGCCCATACCCAGGGCCGCCGCGGCGCGACGAAGCCGAACGCCGCCGACAGCAGCAACACCACACCGGCAGTAATGCCCGTGTCGTCCCACGTCGGACGGCCATCCATCCAGGCAATGCTCGCGCCCACCACCACCGCCACAGCCAACAGAACCCAGAACGTTCGTGAGGACATTTTTTCGCTCCAAGCGGCCGGGTCATCTCCGACATCGGCAAGCGCACCCGGCTACTGCTCGTGATCATAGCACGAGGGATGGATAGGAAACGGTCAAAACCTCTCAAGCCCGGCCCTGCCGCCTGATTGACAGCTATCCTTCCTGCTCTATACTCGCCGCCAGCGATTCGGGCGAATCGCGCCACAAGGAGACACAATGAACGCTAAACCCCGTCTGTATGACATCAGCCGCGACCTGACCAACGGCATGGTCGTCTGGCCGGGCGACAAAGACTTTGCCCTGACGCCCAACGGCAGCATCGCCGACGGCGGCGCGGTGAACGTCTCCACCGTCCTGTTCAGCAGCCACTCCGGCACCCACGTCGATGCCCCCTACCATTTTGAGGACGACGCGCCGAAGCTGGACAAGGTCGATCTGTCGGCCTACTGGGGGCCGGCCCAGGTCGTCACGGTCACGAAGGCCGCCGGGCCGCTCACGCCGGCCGACTTCGCGGGCTACGACCTCGGCCGCGCCCCGCGCCTGCTGATCCACTCGCCCCTCAGCGCCGCCGACACGACCATCTTCCATAAGGCGTTCGTCTACCCCAGCCCGGAGTTGGCCGACCACCTGGGCGGCCTGGGCATCGTCCTCTACGGGGCCGATTCGCCGTCGATGGACGCCTTCGACAGCAAAGATTTGGCCGGCCACCACGCCCTACAGCGCAACAACATCCTCATCCTCGAAGGGCTGATGCTCGACGGCGTGCCCGACGGCCTCTATGAGCTGTCGGCCTTCCCGCTGAAGCTCATCGGCGGCGACGGCAGCCCGGTGCGGGCGGTGTTGCGGGCGTTGGAGTGAGGGATGAAGGATGAAGGATGAGGGAGGAGGGATGAAGGGCAGAGACGCAGCTCTGTCCCTACGACGGGCGCAGGCGATGGACGCGGCCGACCCGCTGACCGCCTTCCGCGACCGGTTCGTGATCGATGATACGGAACTGATCTACCTGGACGGCAACTCGCTCGGCCGCCTGCCGCGGGCGACCGCGCCGCGCCTGGCCGCCGCCGTCGCCGACGAGTGGGGCGGGCGTCTCGTGCGCGGCTGGAACGAGGGCTGGTTCGACGCGCCCGACCGCATCGGCGGCAAACTGGCCGGGCTGCTGGGGGCGGCGGCCGACGAGGTCATCCTGGCCGACGCCACCTCGGTCAACCTGTTCAAGCTGACGCTGGCGGCGCTGCTGGCCCGGCCGGGGCGGCACACCATCGTCACCGACGACCTCAACTTCCCGTCCGACCTCTACATCCTGCGCAGCGCCGCGGCGCTGGCCGGGCGGCCGGTGGTGGTGCGCGTTGTGCCCTCGGCCGACGGCATCCACGGCCCGGCCGAAGCGCTGGCCGCTGCCATGGACGAGGACACGGCCCTGCTCAGCCTCTCCCACACCGTCTTCAAGAGCGGCTACACCTACGACATGGCCGCCCTGACCGCGTTGGCCCACCGGGCCGGGGCGCTGGCGCTGTGGGACCTCAGCCATTCGGCCGGGGCGGTTGTCGTCGATCTGCGCGGCGCGGACGCCGACCTGGCCGTGGGCTGCACCTACAAGTACCTCAACGGCGGCCCCGGCGCGCCGGCCTTCCTCTACGTGCGCCGCGATTTGCACGACGCGCTGGCCAACCCCATCAGCGGCTGGCTCGGCCGGGCCGACCCGTTCGACTTCGCCCTCGACTACGCCCCCGCGGCCGGCATCCGCCGCTTCCTGAGCGGCACGCCGCCCATCCTGTCGCTGACCGCCGTCGAGCCGGGCATCGACCTGCTGCTGGAGGCAGGCATGGCGCGGCTGCGCGAGCGCTCCGTACGGCTGAGCGAGTACCTTATCGCTCGCTGGGAGGAGCGCCTGGAGCCGCTGGGCTTCCGCCTCAACTCGCCGCGTGACCCGGCCCGCCGTGGCTCCCACGTCTCGTTAGGCCACGATGACGGCCTGCGCATCAATCTGGCTCTCATCCACGAGGCGCGGGTCTTGCCCGACTTTCGCCGCCCGGATAATATCCGTTTGGGCATCGCGCCGCTCTATAACACCTTCACCGAGCTGCACACGGCCGTCGAACGGCTGCGCGCTGTCGTCGTCGAGGGCCTCCACCGGCGCTACGACGCGGCCGGCCTGGCAGTCACCTGAGCGACCCAAACACCCAACGGCGGCAAAACAAGCACTATGAAACCCCTGCAACGCTTCGAGACCGGCGCCGGACGGATCATCTTCTCCTTCCCGGCGCGCTCCTTCCCCACGCTGACCAACAATATCTACGTCATTGACGACGGCGAGCAGTACGTCCTCATTGACGCCGGTTCGGGCATGGAGCGCCCCAACGCCGACCTGCTGGCCGGCTTCACGGCCATCGGCGAGCACCTCGGTCGTCCCTTCTCCCCGGCCGACATCGGCACGATCCTGATCACCCACGGCCACATCGACCACTTCGGCGGCCTGCCCTTCCTGCGCCAATACACCGCCGCGCCCGCCGGCGTCCACGTCCTCGACCGGCGCGTGCTGTCCAACCACGAGGAGCGCATGGTCTTCGCCTATCGGCGGCTGGAGACGTTTCTGGAGGGCGCGGGCGTGTCGGCCGAGGAGCGGGTCGTGCTGATGAGCGTCTACCTGTTCTCCAAGACCTACTACCGCTCCACGCCGGTGCAGTTCTTGCTGGAGGAGGGGCGGCCGACGGTGGGCGGCTTCGGCGTGTTCCACGTGCCCGGCCACTGCCCCGGCCAGGTCTGCCTGCTGGTCGATGACGTGCTGCTGACGGCCGACCAGGTGCTATCACGCATCACGCCCCACCAGGCCCCGGAGAGCATCACCCTGAACATGGGCCTGGGCCACTACCTCGACTCGCTCGACAAGGTGGCGGCGCTGCCGGGCGTGCGCCTGGGCCTGGGCGGCCACGAAGACCCCATCGACGACGTGCCCGGCCGCGTCGCCGCCATCCGCGCCGCCCATGACGAGCGCCTGGGCAAGGTCATGGACATCTGCCGCGCGCCCCAGTCCATCGCCGCCATCAGCCGCGCCCTCTTCGGCCACGTGGACAGCTATCACGTCCTCCTGGCGTTGGAAGAGACGGGCGCGCACGTCGAATACCTCCACCAGCGCGGCGAGCTAATAGCCGCCAACCTGGAGGAGATCGAGGCGACGAGCCGGCCGGTGGTGCAGTATGTGCGCGGCTGAGGAAGAAGGCCCCCTGCTCTCCTGGTGGGACGCCAACCGCGCCGACCTGCCCTGGCGGCGCACCCAAGACCCCTACGCCATCTGGATCGCCGAGGTGATGCTGCAACAGACGCAGATCGCCGCGGTCGTCCCCTATTATGAGCGCTGGCTGGCCCGCTTCCCGACGGTCGCGGCGCTGGCCGCCGCCCCGCTGGACGACGTGCTCAAGCAGTGGGAAGGGCTGGGCTATTACAGCCGGGCGCGCCATCTGCACGCCGCGGCCCAACGCATCGTGGCCGACCACGGCGGCCGGCTGCCGGATACGCTCGAAGAGCTGCTACGGCTGCCGGGCGTCGGCCGCTACACCGCCGGGGCCGTGGCCTCCATCGCCTACGGCGTGCGCGCGCCCGTGCTGGATGGCAACGTCATCCGCGTCCTCAGCCGCCTGTTTGACGTGGCCGAGGACGTGACCCGGCCGGAGACGCGCGCGCGTCTGTGGGCGCTGGCCGAGGCGCTTGTGCCCGCCGAGCGGCCGGGCGACTATAACCAGGCGCTGATGGAACTGGGGCAGGTCATCTGCGTGCCGCAACGGCCGCGCTGCCTCCTCTGCCCGCTGCGCGACGACTGCCTGGCCCGGCAGCGCGGCACGCAGTTGGAACGACCGGTGCGCCCGCCGCGCC
>JAIBAS010000234.1 GCA_019695075.1 Promineifilum sp.
GAATCCGTCTGGACTTTCTGGCCGCGATGTTACCGTGGGATAACAAATCTTCTAACTGCTTACGCTCTGATTCACTGAGTTGAATGTGTTGCTTGGCCATCATCTCAGCTTATCCGACATCATGGATTCAATCAATGCCTTGGTTGTGTTATTTAAGTTACAGCGTACTTAAAGGCCGGATAACGACACGAATGTTCTAGAAAAGGTGGGCTATCGTGGCCGGCCGTCGGCGCTGCATGGCCATCGAGGTTGCCATTGTTTGGTGAACAGACCGGAAATAGCTACAATTAACGACGGTTGCGATTGACTGCCGAGACAGTAGGAGGGGTAGCTATGTTGCGATTGACTGTTCGGCTTACAGCATCGCTGAGTCTATTCGTAGGGTTGGTTGCCATGCTGGTAGCCACGCCGCGGAACGAGACGGCCGTGACACAGGTGCACGCTGGATGGGAGGAGATGGGGCCTGGGTCGGCGTCGGGCGGGGGAATCAGCAACGGCGCCGGTGAATCCTCCAACCCTTCTCTGGCTATTGGCCCCGGCGGCGCGCCCATCGTCGCTTGGAGCGACGCCAGCAGTGGCAATGATGAGATCTACGTTCGGGGTTGGAGCGGCTCGACCTGGGTCGAAGTGGGGCGCGGCTCTGCGTCCCTCGGGGGCATCACCGACAACGACAGCAACTCCATCTCCCCCTCGCTGGCCATCGGTCCCGACGGCGCGCCCATCGTCGCCTGGCAGGACTTCGTTAGGTTCGAGGAAACCAGTTACAGCGTGATATATGTCCGACGCTGGAACGGCGTGGCCTGGGTCGAGATGGACAATTCGGCCTCCGGCCTCGGCATCAGCGGCGGTGATTCAGCCAATCCCTCGCTGGCCATCGGTCCTGACGGCGCGCCCATCGTCGCCTGGCACAATACTGCTCCAGACGATGATAGCCGCGTCGTTAAGGAGAGAATTTTCGGTGAGATCTACGTTCGGCGCTGGAATGGCTCGGCCTGGGTAGAGATGGGCAGCGGCTCAGCCTCTGGCGGTGGCATTAGTGACAAGGACTCATCATGGAATCCAGCCATGGCTATCGGCCCCGATGGCATGCCGATACTGGCCTGGGCTGTTGATGAAAACAACCTCGTCTACGTCAAACGTTGGAACGGGTCTTTCTGGACAGAGATGGGCGGCTCGGCCTCCGGCGACGGCATTGGCAGCGGCCACGCCGCGTATCCCTCCATCGCGATCGCCCCGGACGGTATGCCTATCGTTGCCTGGAGCAGCAGCAGCATCCAGCTACGACGCTGGGACGGCTCAACCTGGCTAGAACTCCCAGTCCCCGATACCACTGACTCTCAAAACATCTCTGTAGCCGTCACTGCCGGTGGCGCACCCATCATCGCCTGGCAAAGCAACGACTCCGGCAATAGTGAGATCTATGTCCGGCGTTGGAATGGGTCTGCGTGGGTAGAGGTGGACAGTGGGTCGGCCTCTGGCGGAGGCATCAGTCAAAGTAACGCTTCGGCCGAAGGACCGTCTCTGACTGTCGGCCACGACGGCACAGCCACTATCGCCTGGAAAGATAGCAGCAACAATGGCGAGATATACGTCCGGCGCTACCAGCCCTGCCACACCTCGACTCGCTATCAGACTGGCCAGCCGTACCTTTACAACTCCAACCTGAACGCGAGCTATCGCCTGTTTCTGCCCAGCGTGGTTCAGACGGTCAACTCATTTGCCGAAACGGAGCCGAACAACGACGCCACGCAAGCCGACGGCCCGCTGTGCTCCGGCCGCGCCTATGTCGGCCTGCCCAACGACCACTATGATGTCTTCTCTCTCGATGCCGACGCCGGCTACATTGCCGTGGAGTTGGCCAATCACGTTGGTGCAGGCGTCCAGCTACAACTGCACCATCAAACCCTCACGACGCACCCCATTGGACTTGATGTGAACGGTGCGGACGGCTATCGCGTTGAGGTTCCCAACGCGCCGGCCGGGCGCTTCTACGTGGTCATCTCCACGCTCACGCCCGATCCCGGCGCGACGACACGCTATACATTGACGTCGACCTTTACGATGAGTGAATAGGAGGCAGGCTCATGTTTCGGTTCGCCTTTCGTCTGATCGTGCTGACAGGACTTATCATTGGCTCGGTCGCGGTGCTGGCCGCGCCGGATGAGACGGATGCGGTCGCTAACGCGGGGTGGGAGGAGATGGGGGTGGGGTCGGCGTCGGGGGGAGGGATTAGCAATAGTAGTGGCAACTCTGCAAACCCCTCTCTAGGTGTCGGCTTTGATAATGCGCCCGTTGTCGCCTGGGGTGATTTTAGTAGCGGCAATTCCGAAATCTACGTCCGACGTTGGAATGGTTCGGCCTGGGTTGAGATGAATGGCTCGGCCTCTGGCGGTGGGATCAGCAACAACGGCGGTCAGTCGTGGGGGCCTTCTCTCGCGGTCGGCCCCAACGGCGCGCCTATCGTCGCCTGGTATGACGATAACGGTGGCAATTGGGAGATCTACCTCCGGCGTTGGAATGGCGCCGCCTGGGTCGAATTGGCCGGCTCGGCCTCTGGCGGCGGACTCAGTAATACAAGCGGTCATTCCGAGACCCCCGCGCTGGCCGTCGATCTGACGGGCGCGCCTATCGTCGCCTGGGTCGATTATAGAGAGAGCGGCAACTCCGAAATCTACGTCCGGCGCTGGAACGGCGCGGCCTGGGTGGAAATGGGTGCCGGCTCGGCCTCCGGCGGTGGCATCAGTAACAGTACGAGGGCAGCTAAAGCCCCTTCCATAGCTGTCGGTCCTGACAACGCGCCGGTCGTCGCATGGGAGAATTACGAGCCTGGTTCTGGCCGGGGTGAAATCCACGTTCGACGTTGGTCTGGCTCGGCCTGGGTAGAGATGGATGGTTCAGCCTCCGGCGGTGGGATTAGTGATAGCGACGACTACTGGTCTAACAGCCCCTCCGTGGCCATCGGTCTTCATGGTCTACCTATCGTCACCTGGTATGAGTGGAACGCTACCTCATTTGTGCGCGTCTACCTGCGGCGCTGGAATGGCCTAACCTGGGTAGAGATGAACGGATCGGATTCTGGTCACGGCATTGGCAGCGATTCCTCTCGTTCGCCCTCGGTAGCTATTAGTCCCGATGGCGCCCCTGTTATCGCCTGGGAAGAAGATTCGAGTGAGATATACTTCCGGCGCTGGAATGGCGTGGCCTGGGTGGAGATGGCCATTGGATCGGCCTCCGGTGGCGGGATCAGTAACACGCTCCGCGGATCCTACAGTCCCTCGCTGGCCGTCGGCCCCAATGGCGCGCCCGTTGTCGCCTGGGAGGAGGGCGGCGAGATTTACGTGCGCCTCGGCCCATCCATCCAGTCCATCTATCTGCCCGCCTCTATGTTCGCGCCATGTTTTGTCAGTCCTACCGAGATTGAGCCGAACAATAAGGCAACTGAGGCCAACGGCCCACTGTGTTCTGAGCGGGTTTACAGCGCCCAGCCCCACGATCAACTGGACTACTTCTACTTGGAAACGAGCCAAGCGGGCGAGATCGCCGTCGATATGACGAATCATCCCTACCCGAACGTCCAACTGCTGCTCTATTACCAGCAACCCACGGGCATGCCGGTGGCGCGGGACTACACCGCCGGCGATGGGTGGCACATCCGTTACAGCGGCCCGGCCGGGCGCTACTACATCGTCGTCTATTCGGACGTACCGCCTACTACGACGTCACCTTATACTCTGCAAACCAGCTTTCCAGGCGCTCGTTAACTTCAACAGGGGAAAGTTAGGCCTCAGGTGTGGGCAGGATGGGCGGCGTCGGCGGCTCCTCGGTTGGCGGCGGCTCGTCCGGCGGCTCCTCGGTCGGTGGAGTTGGCGTCGGTGACGATGGCAAGGGTGTGGGCAATAGGGTCGGCCGCGGTGTTGGGAGGCGCGTGGCCGTCGCCGTCGGCGGGATCGTTCTCGTGGGCGATGGCGTCAGGGTTGGCGTGGGCGTCGCCGTCAGCGTCAGGGTAGGTGTCTCTGTCGGCCTCGTCGCCGTCGGCGGAATCGTCCCGGCGACGGGGACGCGCGTCGCGCCGGCGGCGTCGGTCAATTCGCCCGCGTCGCGCGGCAGCCAGCCGCGGCCGTCGTCCCACTGCACGTTGAACCACGCCCCGGCCGCGTCGCGCCCAATGACCGTCACCACTTCCCCGGCGGCGATTTGCCCCACCAGCGGGTAGTCGTCGCCCGGCCCGCCGCGCAGGTCGGCGTCGCGCGTCAGGCGAAACGCCGGCAGGGCGGGAGTGTTCGTCGTCATCGGCGTACTGGTGGACGTGGCGGTGGGAGTCGACGCCGCCGTCGCAATGAGTCCACCCACCATCCAGACCACACCGCCCAAAGTCAACAGACCGACCAGCATCAGCAGGGCGATGATGACTAGCCGGCCGGCCGACCGGGCCGCAGTTCCGGCCGCCTTGCCGCCCGCGACGCCGCCACCCACTGCGGCCAATGGCTCCGTCGGCATTTGGTGCGCGTTGGCGACGACAGGCGGAGCGGGCCGGGCCGAGGCAACGGGTGCGGGCACAGCCGGCGGCGGGGGCGGCCGGGTGGCCGCCGCCGCGCCGGGCGGCCGGATCGGGGCCGACAGGTCAATCAGGTCGCCCGCGGCCTGGACGATAGCCCAGGCCGTCGGGTAGCGCATCTCGCGCTCCTTGGCCATCGCCCGCTCGATGATCGGTTGCCAGCCGGCCGCCAACGCCGGGTTGATGGCGCGGGCATCGGGGATGGGGTCGCTGATATGCTGGAAGGCCTGGGCGTAGGGGTTGGTGGACATGAACGGCAGGCGACCGGTCAGCATCTCGAACAGGATGACGCCCAGCGCATACACGTCGCAGCGGCCGTCGAGCGACAGGCCGCGCACTTGCTCTGGACTCATATAGCCGGGCGTGCCCAGCGACGCGCCGGTCTGGGTGACGGCCGTGGATTCGTCGAGCAGCTTGACGATGCCGAAGTCGGTCAGGTAGGGGCGGAAGGCGGCGTCGAAGAGGATGTTGGCCGGCTTGACGTCACGGTGGATGACGCCCTGCCGGTGGGCGGCGTCCAGCGCGGCGGCGATGGGGGCCAGCAGAGCGGCGCTGGCCGGCGGCAGCGCGCCGCGGGTCAGCTGGTTGGCCAGCGTGCCGCCGGTCAGGTAGGGCATGACCAGATAGGGCTGGCCGTTGTGCTCGCCGTGATCGAGGATGGGCACGATGGCCGGATGGCGCAGGCGTTGGAGAACCTCGGCCTCGCGCTGGAAGCGCTTGCGGAAGCGCGGGTCGCCGAGCAGGTCGCCCAGCATGAGCTTAATAGCCACGGCCTGCCCGCTGTCCGGCGCGATGGCGCGGTAGACGACGGCCATGCCGCCGCGTCCGACCTCCTCGACCTCCTGATACTGCCCGATCTGTGTGATCGCCATCGCTCGCTCTGGGCCATGCCTCCCGACCCCGCATCCCCTCAGCCGGGCCGATAGGCGGATGATAGTGCATGTTGTTGTGTGGGGCAATTGGGGAATAGGGGTTAGGGTATAGGGATTAGAGGATAGGTTCCAGGGGCCAGGTTCCAGGGAAGAACGCCCTTCTCAGTGCCTGGCACTTTCTTGCTCACTCTCAAGAAGGTGCGTCGCACTTTCTTGAGTGCGACGCACCGGGTGGCGGCCTCTGGAACCTAATCCCCAATCCCTAACCCCTAATCCCCAACCCATGCTATAATCCCCATAGGAACATTTGAGCGATGGCGACCCCGAAGAAAGGCAGCAACGGCACGCGCAAGGTCAGCGCCGGCGGCAAGACCAAAACCGCGGCCAAGAAACCGGCGGCCAAGAAGGCCCCAACCAAGAAAGCTCCGGCCAGGCCGAAGGAAGCCGCGCCGCGCCTGGACGACAACCAGCGCAGCCTGCTGGCCGGCATCATCGTCCTCTTCCTGACCGCCGTCCTGACCCTCAGCCTGCTCTCGCCCAACCAGGGGCAATTCACCGTCTGGCTGTCGGGCGTGGCCGGGCTGGTCGTCGGCGTCGGCCGCTACGCCATCCCCCTGCTCAGCGGAGCCATCGGCGGCTACCTCGTCCTGCGCGGCATGGAGCAAGAGCCGCCCGTGCCCGGCGTCCGGCTGGCCGGGTTGGCCGTCCTGGCCGTCGTCTTCCTGGCCCTGGCCTCGCTGGTGGCCTACCAGCGCAACGACAGCTACGCCGACTACTACGCCGTGGCCGCGGCCGGGGCGGGCGGCGGCTACGTCGGCTCGGTCATTGCCACGGCCCTGGTTCGCCTACTCGGCGGCCTGGGGACGATCATCACCCTGGTCGTCGTCGGCGCGGCCGGAGCCGTGCTCTTCTCCGGTCTCAGCCGCGCCC
>JAIBAS010000635.1 GCA_019695075.1 Promineifilum sp.
CGTACTGCGCCCGCAGCAACGCCGCCCGCACCGGTTCCTCGCGCGGCAGCGCCGCCAGCAGCGGCGGCAGGGTGAAGTACAGTAGTTGCAGATAGACGGGGAAGGGCTTGTCCGTGTCGTCGCGCTTCAGCAGCCGCAGCACGTCCCAGAACATGACCCAGAAGCGGTCGTCGAGTTCGGTCAGCGCCGCCGGGCTGATGTAAGGTTGCGCCGGGGCCAGCCGCGACGAGGCCGCCTGGTAGCTCTCCGCCCAGCGGTTGTCGTCCTTGAGGATGCGGATCTCGTGGTCGCCGGGGTTGGGGGCCAACCCGTCCATCGTCTCGAAGCGGTAGTCGGCCTTGGCCCCGTTGCTATAGAGGGCCACGTGCAGGAAGGGGCGCACGTGCTCGGCGTCGAAGGAGCGCACGGCCACGTAGGGCATCACCGCGCGGACGAACTCGCGCCGTTCGGCCCAGGCGGCGTCGCGGTCGGCGGCGCGGCCGTAGACGAGGGCGATGTCGATGTCGGAGTAGGCGTCGTCGGCGCGGCGGCCGAACGAGCCGGACAGGAAGCACACCCGCACGCGCGCCTCGCTCTGGGCGTGGCGTTGCAGGCGGCCGATGAAGCGCTCTTGTTCGAACATAACCTCAATCAGACGGACATTTCAGACGACGAAACAGCCGGCGGCGCGCATGGCCAACACCACCGTCAGCCCCAGCGCCGCCCCGGCCACAACCTGCGCCGGCGTGTGCCGGCGCAGGTACAGCCGCACCAGGCAGATGAGCACGGCCAGCGGCAGCGCCACCAGCCCGGCAGTCGTGCCGAAGACCAGGGTGATGATCAGCCAGGTGGCCGCCGCAGCCGTGGCGTGGATGCTGATCAGCCAGCGGCTATTGATCAACCCCAGCGCGCTCAGGGTGATGACGGTGAACACTGCCAGACAGCGCAGCAGCGCCGGCCCGCCCAGCAGGGCCAGCAGCGCGTAGACGACCGCGCCGGAGACGGCCGCGGTCAGGTAGGGAATGTGGCGCTCGTGGGTGGCGCTCATGTGCAGGTCGCCGATGCGCCCCGTGCGCAGCAGGTAGACGATGGCCAGCATCGGCGTCAGGGCGATGACGATGGCATAGAACGCGCCCCAGGCAAACCCCGGCCACCAACCACGCTCATAAACGCCCAGGGCCAGCCCCGTGCCGGCGAACATCGTCGGCGGGCTGATGACGTTGGACAGGACGCGCGCCAGCTTCACCGCGCCGACGCGATCGGCTTTGTGGGTATCTTTTGGAATGCTCATGACGGTCGGGCCGCCCTGTAGGCCGGGCCGCCCACTTCCCAATCTACCACACCCCAAGGGGAGAATTCAACGCTAAGAGAGGCCAGGGGCCAGGGCAGAGGCTCTGCCCCGGCTCCTGGCCTCTTCATTCCTAATTCTTAATTCCTAATTGAATCAGGTGCCCTCTTCCCACGAATCGAGATAGTGGGCCTGTTCCGCGGTCAATTTGTCGATGCGAATGCCCATCGCGTCCAGCTTGATGCGGGCGATCTCCTGATCGACCTCGGCCGGGATGGTGTAGACGCGGTTCTCCAGCTGGCCCTTGTGGTCGATGAGGTACTTGGCCGCCAGCGCTTGCCCGGCGAAGCTCATGTCCATGACCGACGCCGGATGGCCCTCGGCCGCGGCCAGGTTGATCAATCGCCCCTGGCCCAGCAGGTTCAGGCGGTGGTTGTTGTGCTTCAGGGTGAACTGCTCCACGAACGGCCGCACCAGCTTGGGGTCATCGACCGACAGCTCGCGCAGGGCGACCTTGTTGATCTCCACGTCGAAGTGGCCGGAGTTGGCCAGCAACGCGCCGTCTTTCATGAGCATGAAGTGGTGCTCATCCAGCACGTGAATGTCGCCGGTGGCGCTGACGAAGATGTCGCCGATGGGCGCGGCCTCGATCATCGGCAGGACGCGATAGCCGTCCATGACCGCTTCCAACGCCTTGAGCGGATCAATTTCGGTGACGATGACGTTGGCCCCCAGGCCGCGGGCGCGCATGGCGATGCCGCGGCTGCACCAGCCGTAGCCGGCGACGACGACGTTGCGCCCGGCCAGCAGGATGTTGGTCGCCCGGACGATGCCGTCCATCGTCGATTGGCCCGTGCCGTAGCGGTTGTCGAACATGTGCTTGGTCATCGCGTCGTTGACGGCCATCATGGGGAACTGTAACGCGCCGTCGCGCGCCATGGCCCGCAGGCGAATGATGCCCGTGGTCGTCTCTTCCGTGCCGCCAAGCATGTTGTCGATCAGGTTGCGGCGGTCTTTGTGGATGGTGCTGACTAGGTCGGCGCCGTCGTCCATGACGATGTGGGGCTTGTGGTCGAGCACGGCGTGGATGTGCTTGAAGTAGGTCTCGTTGTCCTCGCCCTTGATGGCGTAGACCGGGATCTCGTAGTGGGTGACGAGGGCCGCGGCCACGTCGTCCTGGGTGCTCAGCGGGTTGCTGGCGCAGAGGACGACATCGGCCCCGCCCTGGTGCAGGCTGGCCATCAGGTTGGCTGTCTCGGTGGTCACGTGCATGCAGGCGCTGACGCGCAGCCCGGCGAAGGGGCGCTCATCCTTGAATTGCTGCTGGATGCCGCGCAGCACGGGCATTTCCTGCTCGGCCCACTCAATGCGATGCCGGCCGCCGGGAGCCAGATCGATGTTCTTGACGTCGAAGTCCATGTGTGCAGATTCTCCTTAAACAACTGGCCCTGTCGCGGACGCCTACGGGGCGACCGGCAAAGGCGATGAAATTGATTCGGGGATCACGAGAAGCGCGTCGAGCGCCCCCTCGTCGTCGAAATGCTGGCGATAGCGGGCCACAAACTCGGCCCGCGTGAAGGTGTGGTTTTGTGGGCCGAACTGCTCCAGCACGTAGGCGGCCGCCAGCGCGCCCATGCGCCCGGCCACTTCCCAGGGCACGCCCAGCTGCATGCCGCGCAGCAGCCCGGCGCGGTAGGCGTCGCCCGCGCCCGTCGGCTCGGCCAGCACGCGCGGCGGCACGGGCGGGATGAACAGTTCGCGCCCATCGACCACCAACCGCGATCCGGTCGCGCCCATCGTCATCACCAGCCCGCCGGCCCGGCTTAGGATGTCGGCCTCGCTCAGGCCCGTCTTCTCGCGCACCAGGCTGAACTCGTACTCGTTGAGCGACAGCAGCTGGCAGCCGTCCAGCCCCTCGCATAGCTCCTCGCCGGTGACGCGCAGGGTCTGCTGGCTGGGGTCATAGATGTAGGGCAGGCCGATGGCTTTGCACTCGCGCACGTAGGCGCGCATCGCCCCGGGGTCGTTGGGGGTGATGATGGTCAGGTCGGCGTCGGGCACGTACTCGGCGAAGGACAGCCGCCCGGCGTGGGCCATCGCCCCGGTGTAGAAGCTGGCGATCTGGTTGTGATCTTCGTCGGTGTTGACGAAGAAGGAGGCGCAGAACTCGCCGTCGATGTCGATGATGGCCGAGGTATCGACGCCCTGACTTTCCAGCCAGGCGCGGTATTCGCCGAAGTCCTGCCCGGCCGTGGCCATGATGGTCGGCCGGTCGCCCAACAGGGCCATCGTGTAGGCGATGTTGGGCGCGGTGCCGCCGCGCTGGCGCTTCAGCGAATCGACCAGAAAGCTCAGGCTGATCTTCTCCAGCTTGTCGGCGACGAAAGCATCGGTGAACCTGCCCGGAAAGGACATCAGGTAGTCATAGGCGATGGAGCCGGTAATGACGATCTTCATAGCTGCAATGTCTCTCTTTCCCCGTCAGGGGGACGCGCCGGCGGCCTTACGCGATCAGGCGGCGCATCGCGGCCCTCTCGGCCGGATCGCCGCACTCCTCGGTTATGGACGAACGGTCACGCTGCGAGTCTTTCCACGGTGACGCAACGCTCCAGTATAACCTGTTTGCGCCGCGACGCACCCCGATGGACTATAGGCCGGTCCGGTTACGATTCAGCTTACAATGCGCCGCCCGGCCCGCCGGCGGGCGCTTCCCGGCCGGCCGGCCCGCCCGCGGTCTGTGGCTTCAGCACCGGCGTCAGTCCCAGCCGGTCGCGCAGCATCGTCAGCAGCGCCCGCAGCCCGTCGCGCGTGCGAATCTTCTTGCCCTCCGCGTAGGTGCGGGGGTTGTAGCTGATGGGAATCTCCAGAATATCGTGGCCGGCCAGGAGGATCTTGTCCGGCAGCTCGAAGTCGAGATTGAAGTCGGTCGTCGTCAGGTTGAGCGACTGGGCCACATCGGCGCGAACCATCTTCGTCGCCGTGGCCACGTCGGTCAGGTGGCCGCCAAAGAGCAGGTTGGTCATCGTCGTCAGCACGCGCACGCCCAGATAGGCATGGGCGTACTTATACTTCACCTGCCCGCCCAGCACGCGCGAGCCAAAGATGGCCGCCGCGTTCGTCTCGTCGGCCAGGCGGCAAAAGGCGGCGTGGTCGGCGGGGTCATACTCGGCGTCGGCGTCCTGGATGATGAAGTAGTCGCCGGTCATGTTGGCGATGCCCGTGCGGATGGACATGCCCTTGCCCATGTTGCGCTCGTGGAAGATGACGCGCACTTCGGGGTGGTCGATTTGCTGCAAGATCTCGCGCGTGCCGTCGGTGGAGAAGTTATCGACGACGACGATCTCCCGCGACCAGTTTGGCCCCAGGTCAACGGCCGCCGTCCGGTCAATGACGGCGCGGATGGTGGCCCGCTCGTTGTAACAGCAGATGATGACGGAGAGTTTCTTCATGTCCTTGCTCGCGGCCGTGCGCGCCAGCCCCCCTTAAAGCCGCTCGAAAAAGCGGGCGAATATCTCCAGCATGTAGTCGAGGCGCGGCTGGTCTAGCCCCGGATAGACGCCGACGAAGAAGCCGCCGGCCATGATCTGGTCGGATACGGCCAGATCGCCGGCGGCGCGGTGCTCGATCTCGGCATAGGCGGGTTGGCGCAGGATGTTGCCGGCGAAGATGAGCCGCGTCTGCACGCGGTTGATCTCCAGGAAGCGGGTCAGCTCATGGCGCAGGAAGGGGGCCTCCGGCCGCACCATCAGCGGCAGGGCAAACCACGACGGGTCGGCCTTGGGATGCCACGTCGGCAGCATCAGGTACTCCTGATACGGCTTCAGCCCCTCGTACAGGTAGGCGAAATTGGCCTTGCGGCGGCGAATGAACTCCGGCAGCTTCATCAGTTGCGCCAGGCCCATGGCCGCCTGCGGGTCGGTCAGCTTCAGGTTGTAGCCGATCTCGGAGTAGTAGTAGCGGTGATCGTAGAAGCCGGGGATGCCCGGCACTTCGCGCTCGAAGCGGATGCCGCACTTGCCGTTGACCGGGTTGTCATAGCCGCACCAGCAGTCGCGGCCCCAGTCGCGCACGGCGCGGGCGATCTTGGCCAGCTTCGGCCGGTTGGTGTAGACCGCGCCGCCCTCGCCCATCGTGATGTGATGGGCGGGATAGAAGCTCAACGTGGCCATCTGGCCGAAAGTGCCCACCATTCGCCCGTCCCACTTCGACCCCAGCGCGTCGCAGGTGTCCTCGATGAGCAGCAGGTTGTGGCGCTCCACGAAGGCCATGATCGCATCCATGTCGGCCGGGTTGCCTAGCGTGTGGGCGAAGACAAGCGCCCGCGTGCGCGGCGAGAGCGCCTCTTCGAGTTGGGCCACGTTGAGGTTGAAGTCGCCCAGGCAACTATCGACGAAGACGGGCACGAGGCGGTTCTGAATGACGGGATTAACCGTCGTCGGAAAGCTGACCGCGGGCAGGATGACCTCGTCGCCGGGGCGCAGGCCATCGGGCAGTTGCCGCGAGCAGAGGGTCGTCGTGGCCACGAGGTTGGCCGACGAGCCGGAGTTGACCGGCACAACCTCGCGCACGCCGATGAAGTCGCCGAGCTGCTTCTCGAACTGCTCGGCATAGGGGCCGGCCGTCAACCAGAAGTCGAGCACGGCGCTGACCATGTGCTCCATCTCCGTCTCGTCGAAGACGCGACCGGCGTAGTGGACGGTTGTTTTGCCCGGCTCAAAGGGCCGGGCTTTGTGGGCTTTTTCGTAATACTCGGCAACTTGGGCCAAGATCGACTGCCGCAGATCCTCAATATCACCCATTCTGCGTTCTCTCGTTCGCGTCGGAGCAGGCGTCCAGCGCCAACTGGATGGGCCACGGGATGAGCGAACCGCGTCAGGAGCATTATCGGCGCGGAGCCGGCCACCCAAAGCCGAAGCGGGATTATAGCACAGGCCGCCACCCCGGCCACCCGCCCCCCGTGGCGCGATTCTCCCGAATCGCGCTCTTCCGCCCCGCGGCGCTGCGATTCGGAGAATCGCGCCACGCCATCAGCCCCCATCGTCCGGCGGCTCTGGCGTCAGGGGGATGTC
>JAIBAS010000389.1 GCA_019695075.1 Promineifilum sp.
GACGTCCGGGCGCTCGCGACGGATCAGCGCCGCGACCTCGCGGTGGCTGCGGCGGGACCCACCCATCCGCAGCGCAGTGCGCGCTGCCGCGACGGCGTCATTCTGGCCAGCAGCGACCTCGACCGGCGCGGCCAGCGGCAGGACGGGCCGTTGTGGCGGGCGCTGGGGCCGCTCGTCCGGGCGCGCGCTCAGGCGTCTGAGAGTGAGGTATAATGAAGCGCAGGAGAAAAGCCGATGGATGCACTAGCCGTTGTCCGTAAGCGCTTTACAGTGATTGACTATGAACAGATGGCTGCCACTGGCATTATTAGTGATGGTGATCGCGTTGAGTTGATTGAGGGGGAAATCGTTGAAATGGCTGCGTTAGGGCCACAACATGCCGCCTGTGTTGATCGTCTCACCCAGAGGCTGCCGTTTTTGGTACAAGGTCGAGCAATCGTTCGCGTTCAGAACCCGATTCAGCTTGGCGAGCATTCACAGCCACAACCAGACGTCACGCTTCTGCAACCGCGCGACGATTTCTATGCCGGCGGCCACCCGGAGCCGGAAGACGTGCTGCTGCTCATCGAGGTGTCGGAGTCGTCGCTGGCCTATGACCGTGACGTGAAATTGCCGCTCTATGCCCGCGCCGGCATTGCCGAGGTCTGGTTGGTGGCGCTTCTGCCGCAGGTGGTGGAAGTTTACCGCGCGCCGAGCGAGTATGGCTTTGGCGAAAAGCGCACCTTGCGCCGGGGCGATACTCTCTCACCACTGCACTTGCCTGACGCAGTCTTGCGCGTTGATGAGATGCTCGGTGAGCGCAGGTAAGTCTGAACCGTGGCCACTCTCCTGCCCACGCCTGATTCCTACTGGGTCACCGCCGTCCCCCTGGCCACCGGCCGCCTCCTGGCCGGC
The DNA here is from genome assembly GCA_019695075.1 of Promineifilum sp. Classification (GTDB taxonomy): domain Bacteria; phylum Chloroflexota; class Anaerolineae; order Promineifilales; family Promineifilaceae; genus Promineifilum. The sequence continues at coordinate 895 of JAIBAS010000389.1, forward strand.
GAATACCCCGCCGCCAAAGACCCGGCCGAGGCCACGCGCAAACTCGGCCGCTACCTCGACGCCGGCGTGACGACCTTCATCGACCTGACCGAAGAGGGCGAGTATCACCTGCGCCCCTATGCCGCCGAAGTCGTTGCCCTGGGCGTGGCCCGGGGTAGCGACGTGATCCATCACCGCCACCCCATTCCCGACCTGGGCGCGCCCACGCCGGAGACGATGCGCGCCATCCTGGATGCCATCGACGCCGCCCTGGCCGCCGATCAGACTGCCTACGTCCACTGCTACGGCGGCATCGGCCGCACGGGCACGGTCGTCGGCTGCTGGCTGGTGCGCCACGGCCTGAGCGGCGCGGATGCCCTGCGCCGGATCGCCGAGTGGCGCGCCGCCACGCCCGACGGCCGGCGCGCCTCGCCGGAGACGGACGAACAGCGGGCGCTGATTCTCAGTTGGCATGAAGTAGAGGTAGAATGAAACCCAACGCCATCCGCCCCATCGTCATCTGCGTCTGCCGCCACGAAGAGCGCATCCTCGCCGCCGAATCTGAAGACCCGGTCAAGCAACAGCGCTTCTACCGGCCGCTGGGCGGGGCCATCGAGTTCGGTGAATACAGCGCCGAGACCGCCGTCCGCGAGTTCCAGGAGGAACTGGGGGCGACGCTGACAGACGTGCGTTATCTGGGCACGCTGGAGAACGTCTTCACCTACAACGGCCAGAGCGGGCACGAGATCGTCCTGGTCTATGATGGCCGCTTCGCCGATCCGTCACTCTATGAGCGGTCGGTCATTGACGGCGCCGAGGATAGCGGCGCACCGATCCGCGCCGTCTGGCTGTCGCTGGCCGAGTGCGCCGTCCCCGGCGCACCGCCGGTCTACCCCACCGGCCTGCTCGAACTGCTAGAGAAATCTCACGCCAAGACGCAAAGAACGCCAAGCTCAGAATTCTGAGCTTGGCGTCCTTAGTGTCTTGGCGTGCGTTCTTGTCTTAGGCCGCGGCTTTTTCGCGCGGGCCGGAACCGTTACCGGTATGTTCCTTGTGCTCGCGCACCAGCTCGCGCTTCAGAATCTTGCCGACCGTCGTCTTGGGCAGCTCGTTGCGGAACTCGATGATGCGCGGGTACTTATAGGCCGCCAGCTCGCCCTTGCTCCACTCGATGATGTCCTTCTCGGTGACGTTCTCCTGACCGGGCCGCTTGACGACCCAGGCCATGACCGTCTCGCCGCGCTTGGCGTCGGGCACGCCGGCGACGGTGACTTCCAGCACCGCCGGGTGGCGGGCCAACACCTCTTCGACCTCGCGCGGGTAGACGTTATAGCCGCCGCAGATGATCAGGTCCTTCTTGCGGTCTTCGATGTAGAAGTAACCCTGCTCATCCATCCGGGCGATGTCGCCGGTGTAGAGCCAGCCATCGCGCAGAGAGACGGCCGTCTCGTTGGGCATGTTCCAGTAGCCGGCCATGATCGTCGGGCCGCGCATGATCAGCTCGCCCAGGCCGCCGATGGGCAACTCGTGCTCGCCCTCGACCGGGTCAACGATGCGCGCCTCGACGCCCGGCAGCGGCAGCCCGATGGAGCCGGGCGGGTTGAGGCCGTTGATGGGGTTGGCATGGGTGGCCACGTGCGACTCGGTCAGGCCGTAGCCCTCGACCAGCTTGCCGCCGGTGAGCTCCTCGAACTTGCGCTTGGTCTCCTGCAGCAGCGGCGCGGAACCGGAGATGCAGGCGCGGATGGAGCTGAGGTCATACTTGCCCGCGGCCACGTCGGGGTGGTTATTGATGCCGACGTACATGGCCGGCACGCCGGGGAAGTAGGCCGGCTTATACTTGTTGATGCTCTCCAGCACGTCGTGGAGGTCGCGCGGGTTGGGGATGACGATGACCTTGCCGCCGGCGCAGAAGGGGAAGATGCCCGCCGTGACCATGCCGTAGGAGTGGAAGAGCGGGATGGCCCCCAGGAGCGAATCGCGGCCGTATTCCCAGTCGGTGATCCACTTCGACACCATTAGCGCGTTGGCCACCAGGTTGCGATGCAGGCCGATAGCGCCCTTCGACAGGCCGGTCGTGCCGCCGGTGTATTGCAGCAGGGCGATGTCGTCGCCGGTGACGGTCACGTTCGGCTTGGGGCTGCGCTTGCCCACGGCGATGAAGTCCTTCAGTGTCAGGTCGCCCGGCGCGACCTCGACGCGGTCGCCGGCCTTCTTCTCCTTCAGCAGCCCATAGAGCACGCTCTTGACGCCCGGCAGGTAGTCCTTGATGTAGGTGACGATGACGCGCTTGACCTTCGTCTCGCCGCTCTTCTGCACCTTCTTCAGCAGCGGGTAATAGCGGCTGAGGACGAAGACCGTCTCGCTGCCGCAGTCCTTAAGCTGGTGCTGCAACTCGCGCTCGGTGTAGAGCGGGTTGGTGGCGATGACGATACCGCCGGCCTTGAGGATGCCGTAGTAGATCATCAGGAACTGCGGCAGGTTGGGCATGTAGATGACCGCGCGGTCGCCCTTCTTGAAGCCGTTGGCCGCCAGCCCGGCGGCGATGGCGTCGGCGGTGTCATTTAGCTCCTGGTAGCTGACTTCACGCCCCTGGAAGACGATTGCCGGGCTGTTAGGAATGCGGCGCGCGCCCTCTTCCAAAAAGTGCTGCACCGGGTGGTTGGGCACTTCAACAGTGGCGGGCACGCCTTGATCATAGCTCTTGACCCAAGGTTTGTCGGAGTAACGCAGGCTCATGGGATGGACTCTCCTTCTCTACCACTTGTCTGGCCGTCGCCCGGCGAGCGATCTGGCCCGCGCGGGCGGGGGATGGCCGGGAGCAGCACAGGTGAGGATGTTAATCGCGATGGAGCCGCCAACAGGCCAGGAACCGCTGCCTGTCGATGCGGCGGCCGACCGCACCGGGGTGCGATCCGCTATTCCATCACTATAGCCATTTTTCTTGTCACCTCATAGTTGCGTTTGATACCTTTTCGACATGATCTTCGTCATGTTTTGCGAGAGAAGACCTCACGCAAAGCCGCTAAGGAGCAAAGACGCCAGGAAAAAAGATACGTTCTTCTGTTTCTTCTTTGCGCCTTTGGCCTCTTAGCGCCTTCGCGTGAGCTCTTCTAGCCGCGGCAATGCCTGAGGTTGCCAGGCGGCGCGGCAGTCACTACACTTCGCTTCATGAACCCATCGCCCCCCATTGTCGCCTTCCAGGGCGAGCACGGCGCTTATTCCGAGCAGGCCGTCCGCCGCCATTTCGGGCCGGACGTGACGACGCTGCCCTGCCGCACCTTCTCGGCCATCATCGACGCGCTGCAAGCCGGCCGCACCGCCTATGGCATGTTGCCGGTGGAGAACTCGTTGGCGGGCATGGTCGTGCCCGCCTATGACCTGCTGGTGGACTATGACCTGCACGTGCAGGCCGAGGTCATCCTGCGCGTGGAGCACTGCCTGATGGCCCCGCCGGGCACGGCCCTGGCCGATGTGCGCCGCGCCCGCTCCCACCCGCAGGCGCTGATGCAGTGCGAGACGAGCCTGCGGCGGCTGGGGCTGGAGCCGGTCGAGTACTACGACACCGCCGGCGCGGCCCGCGACCTGGCCGCGCAGCCGGAGCCGGGCACAGCGGCCATCGCCGCCGCCCTGGCTGCCGAGACCTATGGTCTGGACATCCTCGTCCACGGCCTGGAGGACGAGGACTTCAACTACACGCGCTTCTTCGTCCTGGGCACGTCCTACCCGGCGCGGCAAGACCCCAGCAAGACGTCGATCATCCTGACCACGCGCCACGTGCCCGGCGCGCTCTACGAAGCCCTGGGTGAGTTGGCGCGGCGGGGCATCAACATGACCAAGATCGAGTCGCGCCCGCGCCGCAACCGGCCGTGGCACTACCTCTTCTACGTCGATTTCGAGGGACACGAGGAGGATGAGGAGATTCAGGCGGCGCTGCTGGGCATCCTGCGCCACGCGTCGTTTCTGAAGGTGTTGGGGTCCTATCCGGCGGGCAGGCCGGAGTAACTGGAGTAAGGGGAGCAAATTATGCAACGCGCATCCGCAGCCTGGGTTCGCGTCGCCCGCGCGGCGACGGCGATCCTCATCCTGGCCGCCGTGCTCCGCCTCTTCCCGCCTATTGCCGGCGGGGGCGGCTCGGTCGTCACCTTCCTAAGCTACTTCACCATCCAGAGCAACCTCATCGCCGCGGCCGTGCTGCTGTGGCTGGCCATCCGGCCGCCGGCGGCGGCGAATGTCCTGCGGGCCGACATCATTCGCGGCGCGGCCGTGCTCTACCTGGCCATCACCGGCATCGTCTTCGCCCTGCTGCTGTCCGGCGCGTCGGCGCAGATGTCGGCGGCGCTGCTATGGACCAACACTGTCCTGCACCAGCTCTCGCCCATCCTGCTGTTCCTCGACTGGCTCATCGTCCCGCCGGCGGCGGCGCTGACTTTCCGGCGGGCGCTGTGGTGGCTGGTCTACCCCCTCGCCTACCTCGTCTACACCCTCGTTCGGGGGGCGTTCATCGACTGGTATCCGTACCCGTTCCTGACACCGGACGTGGTCGGCGGCTACGATGGCGTGCTGGCCTATGCCGCGGCCATCACCGTTGGGGTGCTGGTGTTCATGGCGGTGCTGTTTGTCAGTGGGCGGGGGATGCGGCGGGTCATGGCGCGCGGGTAACCATGATGTGCATCGTGTAGGGGCGGGTCTCAGACCCGCCCCTACGGGATGGTAAGGGGCGCCAACCGCACCGCGTCCTCCCCCGTCGCCGTCGTCAACCGCTCCCCCGTCTCCGCCCGATACAACCCCACTTCGACCACGTACTCCCCCGCGGGCAGGTCGTCGGGCAGGGCGATGGTGTAGCTGTCGGTGACGACCTCGCCCGGCCGCCAGCGCGTTGTCGGGTACGTTCCGCCGCGCGGCATGGCGTCGGCCTGCCAGGCGCAGCACGTCCCGTCCGGCCGCAGGACGTGGACGAAGACGGTGTAGTCGGCCGCCGGCTGCGTCTCCGCCTGCCAGACAAGCTCCAGCGTGCGCCCGTTGGCGCTGCTGTTCGTGCCCAACAGGGCGATCTCGCCGCCGAACGACGCGCCGACGGGGTTGGCCACCGGCGGCGGGGTGAAGACGCGCTCCGTCTGCGTCACCGCCAGCGGGCCGAGGCCGGCGGTGTAGAGCGGCTGCCCGCGCGCGTCGAGAAGCTCCAGTTGCAGCGCGTAGTCGCCGGACGGCAAGTCGTCGGGCACGCGGGCCACCTGCCGGTCGATGACGAAGGCCGGCGTCGTCCAGGCGTGGAAGGGATAGGTGTTATAGGCCGGCTGGCCGCGCAATAGCTCGTGGGCCGCGCCGGCCGCGTCCACCAGCGACAGCCGCACAGCCAGGAAGGGCAGGGGCGCATCGGCTGCCCACCACAGCGCCAGCCCCAGCGGTTCGCCCGTCTCCGCCCGCTCGCCGCCGCGCTCATGGCCCAGGAAGGT
>JAIBAS010000158.1 GCA_019695075.1 Promineifilum sp.
GGCCAGCACCTGGCCGGCCAGCGCGACCGCGCCGGCCGCGGCCCACAGCAAGGCCCGATCGCGCCGCGCCGCCGGGCCAAGGCTGGTAGTGATGACCCGGTCGATGCAGCCTAACAGCAGCGGCAGCCAGACGACGGCGGCGACGATCATCGGGAAGACGGCGGCGCTGATGACCAGGAATTGCGCCCCCTGATAGACGTAGGCGGCCAGCGCCGCGCCGCCCCGCCGCAGGCCGAGGATGCGGCCGAAGACGTACATGCTGACCCCCGCCAGCCACACCTGGCTGAGGGCGAACCAGCCATACGCCTTGGCCAGCGGCAAGACGAGGAACGGGACGCTGAACGGGTAGAGCATGGAGTGCTGCCCGTTGGCCAGGAAGGGCGCGCCGGCGAACAGGTAGGGATTCCACAGCGGGATCTCGCCGCTGCGCAGGCTGTCGAGGGCGAACTGCTTCCAGGGTGTGTTCTGGATGACCAGGTCGCCGATGAGGCCGTTGTGAGGCGGCAACGCGCCGAACTGCGCCGCGGCGGCGTTCCAGGGCGCCCACTGGAAGAGGTTGTCGGCCGGGATCATCGTCCGCGGGCCGAGGGTGACGCCGGCATAGAGCAGCAGCGGCAGCACCAGAGTGCTCAGGACGATGAGGATGTCGGCGCGCCACGCGCCCAGGCGCGCGCGCATCATGCGATTGGCTCTTTGTCCAGCTGGAAGACGCAGACCGCGGCCCCGGCGGCGCGGCATTCCCGCTGGGTGACGCGGAATTCCTGGCCGCGGCCAAAGCTGCTCATCGCCTCCAGCAGCAGGCCGACGGTCAGGTTACAGACCGGCCCCTTGCTCGCCCGCCCCCAGCAGTCGGCGCAGCGCTCGGTTGTGTACTCGAAGTACGTGCCGCGGTCGGCCACGCGGCCGGCCATGTCGCTGTGCTGCGTCACCAGGCGGGCCAGGGCCGGGACGCCGATCTTGAGCCGCGTCGGCTGGGGCAGCAGGCGGAAGGCCAGCGGGTTGAAACCCGTCGGCAACTCAAAGCCGTCCACGAGCCGGTCGAACATCGCCCGGCCGGCGCGCATGGCCAGCCCGCGCGCGCCGCGCGGCCCATAGACCAACTCCAGCACGGCCAGCAGCGCGGAGACCGTGGCCGTGTCGAAGGTCAGTTGCACGTCGTCGGGTGGCGGGGCGGTGATGAGGCTCTCCCGGCCGCTGAGGTTGAGCAGCGCGTTCAGCCCGTTGCGGCCGACCGTTTCTTCGAGAGAGGCGAGAAAGACGCGGCCGAAGCGGTTGGCGAGGAAGTAGCCGCTGGGGGGGACGACAGTGCTCACAGGGGCCAAGTATAGGTGTCTCGCGCCGGGACGCAAAGAACGGTTTTGGCTATAATCACCTCATGGCGCACGCAACGATGACCTTTCCACCCGACTTCCTTTGGGGCACAGCCACCGCGGCCTATCAGGTCGAGGGAGGCAACACCAACAGCGACTGGTGGCGCTGGGAGGCCGAGGGGCACGTCCGGGAGGGCAACCAGGCCGCGGTCTGTTGCGACTGGTGGGCGAACGCCGAGCGTGACCTGGACGCGGCCGCCGAGCTGGGCACCAACGCCCACCGCCTGTCGCTGGAGTGGAGCCGCATTGAGCCGGAGCCGAGCGTCTTCGACAGTGAAGCCCTGGCCCGCTACCGCGCCATCCTCCAGCACTGCCATGCCGTCGGCCTGGAGCCGATGGTCACCCTCCACCACTTCAGCAACCCGCTCTGGCTGGCCGACAAGGGCGACTTCAACAGCGATGTCGTCGTTGATTACTTCAGTCGCTACGCAGCCAAAGTGGTGGATGTGCTCGGCGACCTCGTGCCCAAGTGGGTCACCATCAATGAGCCGATGACCTACGCCGTCATGCGCTACCTGACCGGCGAATTTCCCCACACGCGCCGCGGCTACGGCGCGTTCATGGAGGGCGTCTACAATCTCCTGCGCTGCCATGCCGTCGCCTATCACGCCATCAAGGAGCGCCATCCCGCGGCGTTGGTCAGCACGGCCGACAATATGCAGGTGTTCGCCGCCCCGCCCGACGGCACGGCCCTCGACCGCTGGTGGGCCGGCGCGGTGGGCGCGCTCTACAACGACGCCTGGCCCAGGGCGCTGCACACCGGCGTCTTCCACGGGCCGCTGGGCCGGCGGCGGGTCAAGGGGCTGGCGGGCACGGCCGACTTCAGCGGCATCAACTACTACACCCGCTTCTACCTGCGCTTCCCACCGCGCCAGGGGTTCATCGAGCGGGAGTGGGGGCCGGGCGCGGTGGTCAGCGACGGCGACTACGGCGAGGTCTACCCCTATGGCCTCTACCAGATGATCCAGCGCGTGCTGCCCTATGGCAAGCCCATCTACATCACCGAGAATGGCGTGCCCGACGCCGCCGACCGGCTGCGGCCGGGCTTCATCCTCGACCATCTGCGTCAGGTGTGGCAGGCGATCAGCTTTTGCTACCCGGTGATGGGCTATTACCACTGGTCGCTGGTGGACAACTTCGAGTGGGAGCGCGGCTGGACGCAGCGCTTCGGCCTGATCGCCCTCGACCTGGAGACGCAGGCGCGCGCCTGGCGGCCGAGCGCCCACCTCTACCGCGAGATTTGCCGCAGCTATACCATCACCGACGACATGGCGCGGCGCTACGCGCCGGAGATGCTGCCGGTGATGTGGCCGGGTGGAGATCAGACCTCAGAGGTCTTCTGAGACCTCTGAGGTCTCGCCGGCTGTGCGGTCTCGCCGGCTGTCAACTCCTCCACTTTGTGCTATACTTAAAGTCGCTAACCGCACAAATCCCGACGCATCCCTTGCGTATTGGAGAAAGGAACATGTCCGGACACTCGAAATGGTCCACCATCAAGCACAAGAAGGCGGCCAGCGACGCCAAGCGCGGTAAGGAATTTACGCGCATCGCCAAGGAAATCACCATTGCCGCGCGTGAAGGCGGCGGCGACGTCAACAGCAACACGGCCCTGCGCCTGGCCGTGGCCAAGGCCCGCGCGTCGAACATGCCCAAAGACAACATCGACCGGGCCGTCAAGCGTGGCACGGGCGAGCTGGAGGGCGGCGAGCTGATCGAGGCTGTCTACGAGGCCTATGGCCCCCACGGCGTCGGCATCCTCGTTCACGTCGTCACCGACAACCGCAACCGCGCCATCGCCGATGTGCGACACGCCGTCAGCAAGCACGGCGGCACGATGGCCGAGGCCGGCGCGGTGTCGTGGCAGTTCACGCGCAAGGGCTACATCAGCGTCTCTGAGAGCGTCGATCCCGATGAGCTGTTCATGGTCGCCGCCGAAGCGGGCGCGGATGACGTGCAGTTCAACGACGGCGTGGCCGAGATCTACTCCGACGTGACTGCCTTCCAGGCCGTGCGCGTCGCCCTCGAAGAGGCGGGCGTCACCCCCGACGAGGCTTCGCTCGTCTACGAGCCGAACAACCCCATGACCCTGAACCAGTCGGGCGCGCTGCAAGTGATGAGCCTGGTAGAGAGGATCGAAGACCTCGACGACGTGCAGGACGTCTACTCCACGCTGGAGATCACCGACGAGACCCTGGCGGCGATGGAAGCGGCCTAGCGCGGGCGCATCCCGGCATGCGCATCCTGGGGCTTGATCCCGGCACGGCCACAACCGGTTACGGCATCATCGATGCCGTCGACGGCCGTCTGACGCTCGTCGAGTACGGCATCATCAGCACACCGGCCGGCGACGCAGCCCCCGACCGTCTGCAATCGATTTTTCATCAACTTCGCGACCTGCTCGCAACCCACCGTCCGGCAACGGCGGGTGTCGAGCAGGTCTTTTTCGGTCGCAACATCACGACCGCCATTGCCGTGGGGCAGGCGCGAGGCGTATTGCTGCTGGCGTTGGCCGAGGCGGGCGTGCCCGTCAGCGAATACTCGCCGCCGAAGGTCAAGGAAGCGGTCACCGGCTATGGCAAGGCGGACAAGGCCCAGGTTCAGCTGATGGTGCGCCACATCCTCGACCTGGCCGAGACGCCCCGCCCCGACGACGCCGCCGACGCCCTGGCCGTGGCCATTGCCCACGCGCAGTTTGAGTCGTTCCGGCAGGCGCTGGAGAGATGAAGAGAGGGATCAGTAAGCAGTGGACAGTGGACAGTGGGGAGGGACGACGGACGACGGCCAGAGGGCCTGCCCTGCAAGCCGTGGTCCGTCGGCCGTCGTCTGTCGTCCATAGCGTAGCAGGGTAATTGCCAAAGCCATGATCGCCAGCATTAGCGGGACAGTGCAGAAGATCGAGGCCAACAGCCTGGTGGTGGCTGTCGGTGGGGTGGGGTTGCGCGTGTTTGTGCCCCGGACGGTGCTGGAGAACGTCGGCGGCGTCGGCCGGGCCATCGGCCTCTACACCCACTTGCAGGTGCGCGAGGACGATCTGTCCCTCTTCGGCTTCGAGAACGAGGACGACCTGGAGCTATTCACCGTGCTCCTGGGCGTGCAGGGCATCGGCCCCAAGGTCGCCCTGGCCATCCTGGGCACGCTCAGCCCGGAACTGCTCAAGAGCGCCATCATGCGCGAGGAGACGGCCGTCTTGCAGCGCGTGCCCGGCATCGGCAAGAAGACGGCCGAGCGCATCATGTTCCAACTGCGCGACAAGCTCGACCTCGGCGGCGCGGCGGCGACCATGCCGCTGGTCAGCGACATCGACGCCGACGTGATCGACGTGCTGACCGGCCTGGGCTTCAGCATCATCGAAGCGCAATCGGCCCTGCAGCACGTGCCGCGCGAAGTCCGGGCGATGGACGAGCGCGTGCAGGCGGCTCTGCAATATCTCGATCAGACCGGGCAACGCTAGACCGGGCGCACCCACGCCCCTGAAAAGAAAAGGCTTCCGCGATGGAAGCCCTGGGTTTGCCCGCCTTGCCGGCCAGACTATAATCAATGCCGAAGGTGGGAATCGAACCCACACTCCCGAGGGAACACGATTTTGAGTCGTGCGCGTCTGCCTGTTCCGCCACTTCGGCGCTGTCGTTCTCAAGGGGGAGTATAGAGGAAGGACGGGGTGCTGTCAATTGAACAGCCGCCCCGTGCGACCGGGCAACTGGCGGGCAGTGAGTGTATGAACGAGGAAACCCTCATCGAGAGGGCGCAGAAAGGCGACATCGCCGCCTTTAATCGCCTGGTCGTCCAGTACCAGGAGCTTGTCTTCAACGTGGCCTATCGCATCATGAGCGACCCGGCCGCGGCCGAAGACGTTGCCCAGGAGACGTTCATCACCGCCCACCAGAGCCTGCGTTCCTTCCGCGGCGGCAGCTTCAAGTCGTGGCTCATTCGCATTGCCACCAACCGCTGCTACGACGAACTGCGGCGGCGCAAGCGGCGGCCGCAATCCTCCCTCGACGAGATCATGGACGAGAATGAGTCCTTCGCCTTCCTGCGCAGCCCCCAGGACAGCCCGGAGACCCACCGCCAGCGCGTCGAGTTGGCCCTGGCCATCGAGGGCTGCCTGAAGGAACTGCCCGACGACCAGCGCGTGGTCACTGTCCTGAGCGACGTCGAGGGCTACGACTACCAGGAGATCGCCAACATCACTCGCGTCTCGCTGGGCACGGTCAAGTCGCGCATCAGCCGGGCGCGGGCCAAGTTGCGCGATTGTTTGCAGTCCCTCAGCGGGGAACTATTACCGGCGGCCTATCGTCTAGATTCTAAAGGAACTTAGACCGGAAGAACCATGACCTGACCGGCCCGGCGAGGCTGGTCAGGTCTATATGTGAAACCAATGTTCAACTCGATGCGGGATCGCGGCGATAGAGACAGACTTCAGGAGACGCTGGACGCCTACCTGGACAATGCCCTCACGCCGGCCGAGCGGGCGCGCTTCGAGGCGCAGATGGCAGCCGATCCCCGCCTGCGGACGGAGGTGGAGCAACTGCGGGCCTTGCGCATGCAGATGCGGGCCATGCCTCGTCGGCGTGTGCCGCGCAGCTTTGCCCTCGATCCGGCCGCCTACGCCCGCCCCAAGGCCCAGCCGCTGCTGCAACTCTACCCCGTCCTGCGCGGGGCCACGGCGCTGTCGGCCTTCCTGCTGATCTTCGTCCTGGCCCTGGGCGTGTTCCAGGGGCAGTTCGGCGGCGTCGGCGCGCCCGCGCCCGAAGCCGCGGCAGTTACCAGCGCCACGGTCACCAGTGCCACGGCCCAGGATTCGGCCGAGATCTCGGCCATCGAAGCGCCGCAAGAGGCCCCGGCCGAAGAGAGCGCGGCCATGACCACCGACGAAGCCGCGCGAACCGCATCGCCGGAGGCGACGCCAGCCGCGGAAGAAGCGGCCGCCGCCGCACTGGCCGCGCCGGCCCCGGA
>JAIBAS010000376.1 GCA_019695075.1 Promineifilum sp.
GTCGCCGCCACAGCCACGGCCGCCGCGGCGCTGCAAGCCACCCAGGCCGCCGCACCCGCGCCCGCAGCGACCCCGGCCGTCGACGTCGCCTGGAATGAGGCCATCGGCTTGCCCTACGACGAGTACTTCCTGACGCAGGGGCTGCACGGCGAGAGCTACGGCCACCTGGCCATCGACATCGCCGCGGGCAACGGCGCGACCATCAAGTCGATCATCAACGGTACGGTGACGGGCACGGGCTACGACCAGTGGGCCAATACCTTCATCCAGATCGAGAACGACTTCTACACCGTCCTCTACATGCATGGCGTCTATAGCCTGGCCGTGGGCGATGCCGTGGCCGCCGGCCAGCCCATCGGCACGGAGAGCAACATCGGCTACACGCTCGATAGCTATGGCAACGTCTGCGGCTATACCGGGCGCGACTGCGGCTACCACACCCATCTGAACGTCTTCGACAAGCGATTGGGCGTCAACATCGACCCGCTGACGCTCATTCCGGCCAGCTACCCGTAGCGAGCGTCAGACTGCGGCGCGCGGCCGTCTCGGCCACCAGCGCCAGCCAGAAGGCCGCGCCCAGGACGACCGGCAGCAGCGTGGAGACGCCGGCAATGCCGACCACCAGGGCGACGAGGGCCAGCAGGGCGGCCGTGGTCGGGTGCAGCAGCCAGAAGCGGGCGCAGTTGGCGTAGGTATTGCGCAGCGAGCGGTCGGCGGCGGCGAAGTAGAACGGCCAGTAGAAGAGGTTGAGCGCCAGCCAGGTCAGCAGGGCCGCCGCCCACAGCCAGCGCAGTCCCGTCCAGAGGCCCCCCGGCACATTCCAGAAGACCGACAAGTTATAGAGGCCCAGACCCAGCACCAGCAGGTTGGGCAGACCCCAGCGCCACGCCGCCCAGAAGTGCTCGCGGAAGGCGGCCCAGGCGTCGGCGGCGCTCCAATACTGGCCGTCGTGGGTGGCGCGGCTCATGGCGAAGAGGGCCGCCGTGGCCGGCGGCCCCGACACCACGAGCACCTGCGCCAGCAGCCACACCGAACTGAGCACGAGCGCGGAGATGTACTCGTCCCAGAAGCGGCGCGTGGCGGCGGCCAGTATCGATGCAGAACTCATAGAATTCGTAATTACCCCTTGATGCCGCTATAGCTGATGCCCTCGATGAAATAGCGCTGGAAGATGAAGAAGATGATGGCCATGGGCACGGTGGTCAGCATCGACCCGGCCATCAGCGAGTTCCATTGCAGATTCTGGCCCATGCCGCCGCGCAAGAGGGCCAGGCCGAGGGGCAGCGTGTAGAGGTCCTTGTTGGTCGTCACGACGATCAGCGGGTGCATGAAGTCGTTCCACGCCCCCTGGAAGCTGAAGATGATCAGCGCCACCAGCGCCGGCCGCGCCGTGGGCAAGACGACGCGGAAGAAGGTCTGGAACTGCGTTGCCCCATCGATGCGGGCGGCCTCCTCCAGCTCGCGCGGCACCGACTCGAAGAACTGCTTCATCAGGAAGATGCCGAAGGCGGTGATGATCTTGGGGATGATCAGGCCGGTATAGCTGTTGATCATGCCCAGCGTCTTCAGAATGATGAACATGGGGATGATCAGGACGATGCCGGGGATCATCATCGTGCCCAGGATGGCCAGGAAGGCGACGCGGCTGCCGGGGAAGGGGATGCGCGCCAGGGCATAGCCGGCCAGGCTGGCGAAGAAGACGTTGCCCAGGGTGATGAGCACGGCGACGATGGCGCTGTTGATCGTCCAGCGGCCGACGTTGAAGCTGAAGAGGCGCTGATAGCCCTCCAGCGTGAACTCGCGCGGGATGATCGACACCGGCGTCTGGTTGATCTCCGGCAGTGTCTTGAAGCTTGTGCCGATGGCCAGCAGGAAGGGGTAGATGAAGGCCGCGGCCAGCAGGAAGAGCACGCCGTAAGAAAGAACGAGCTTGATATAGTGCCCCGCGCCGCGTCCCTCGCGTTCGACGGTCGCGGCCGTGCTGGTGTTCGTTGCAACTGTGGTCATGTGGCCCTCCTAGGCGTCGGCCTCGCTGCCGGTGATGCGCCGCTGGATCATCGTCAGGGTGAAGATGATGATGAACAGCAGGATGGCGATGGCCGCGGCCATGCCCATGTCGCTGTTGGTGAAGCCGCTGCGATAGACCAGGTAGGCGACGGTCAGCGTGGTCTTGGCCGGGCCGCCGCCGCTCATGACGTAAATCTGGTCGAAGACCTGGTAGGTGCCGATCAGACCCAAGGTGACGACGAAAAAGAGCGTCGGCCGCAGCAGGGGCAGAGTGATGCGCCGGAACTGTGTCCAGGCGTTGGCCCCGTCGATCTGCGCCGCCTCGTAGACAAAGCCGGGCACGTTCTGCAGCGCGGCCAGGAAGATGACCATCATCGTGCCGATCGTCGTCCACGTGTTCATGATCATGATGGCCATCAGGGCGATGCTGGGGCCGCTGATCCAGTCCCAGATGGTCAGGCCCAGCACTTCGGTCTTGACGAAGTCGGGCGCGTTCTGGATGGTGACGCCCAGCGCCTCGAGGATGATGTGGAACAGGCCGCGCGGGTCGGCCATCCAGGCGATGGGTTCCCAGCGGCCGAACGTCAGGCTGCCCAACACCTGATTGATGAGGCCGCTCTTCTGGTAGAAGAACAGGAACATCAGGCTGATGGCGATGGATGAGGTGATGGAGGGAAAGTAGTAGGTTGTGCGGAAGAAGCCCTTGAAGCGCAACCAGGCCTGGTTGACGATGACGGCCAGCAGCAGCGACAGCGCCGTCTGCGCCGGCACAACGCCCAGAGCGAAGTAGGTCGTGTTCTTCAGGGCCTTGAAGAAGTCAGCCTGGCGGATGCCGCCGCCGATTAGAAGCTCCTGGAAGTTCTTCAGGCCGATGAAGTTGGCTTCGCCGGGCGGACTGATGCCGTTCCAGTCGGTCAGGCTGAAGTAGAGGGCGAACAGAATGGGGATGATGATGAAGACGCCGAAGATGAGCAGCGTGGGCGACATGAATAGCCAGCCGGCGATGGCCCGTTCGCGGTCTTCGCCTTTGACACCGGTTGCAGCAGCCATAACTCCTCCTTATTGCGGGGCGCGGGTCGCGCCACCAGGATCGCCGATGCCAGGGTAGGGGCGCACCTGTGTGTGCGCCCGATGGGGGGCACACACAGGTGCTTGCCTGCGCCTACGGGCGCGCACATATCGCTACGGGCGCGCCTGCATCGCTACCTACGGGCGCGCACGCAGGCGCGCCCCTACTGGTTGCTCAAAACGTCATTGCCGACTTCCTGGGCCTCGCTGAGAACCTGGTCGGCGGTATAGGTGCCGGTGAAGGCCTGTTGCAGGCCGGCGTTGAGCGTGTCCAGCACGTCCTGGAAGCCGGGACGGAACTGCCACGGGTGGGAATACTCGGCCCCGGCCAGGAACGGTTGCAGGTCGGGGTACTGCGCCAACCAGCCTTCGCTCAGGCTGGCGCGGGTGGGCATGGCCAGACCCAGGCCGGCCCAGGCCGCCATGCCTTCGGAGCCGGTCAGCCAGTTGGCCAGGCGGATGGACTCATCGGGATGGGCGGCGGCGGCGGGCACGCCGTAGCAGACGGTGAACGACATCGTCGCCTTGCCGGCCGGGCCGGCGGGCAGCTCGGTGACGCCCCAGTTCAGGTCGGGGAACTGGTCGTTCAGGTAGGAGACGATCCAGTTGCCTTCCATGGCCATGGCGGCCTGGCCCTTGCCGAAGGCCTCGCCGGCCCAACCGCTATCGAGGTCGGACGGTTGCGCGGCATAGCCGTCGGTCACCAGACCAAGGTAGAACTCCATTGCCTGCGCGGCTTCCGGCGAATCCAGGGTCATGGTCGTGAAGCCCTCGTCGGTAACGGCGCCACCGGCCTGATAGAGGAAGGCGATCCAGCGGGCCATGTCCGGGCTGAGAACCATGCCGTAGACGCCGTTGTCAGCGTTGGTCAGGGCCTCGGCTGCCGCCTGCAGGTCATCCCACGTCCAGTCGGGCGTCGGATACTCGACGCCGGCGGCATCGAATAGGTCTTTGTTATATTGCAGAGCCAGCGTGCTGAAGTCCTTGGGCGGGCACCAGAAGGTGTCGTCCATCGTGAAGGCCCCGCGCAAATTGGGATAGAAGTCATCGGGGTCGTCGAGCTGGTCGCCGATGGCCATTAGCGATCCGGCCTGGACGAAGTCGGGCAGCTTGAAGCTGTCGATGTAGAACACGTCCGGCGGCGCGCCGCCGGCCAGGGCCGTCTGCAACGCGGTGTCATATTCCGGCACCTGGTTGAGCGTCACGTGGATGTCCGGGTTCTGCTCGTTGAAGGTATCGACCATCTCCTGCAGGCGGACGTTCTCGGCGTCGCTGCTGGACCAGCCCATGAGCTGGAGTTCAACGACATCGCCGCTGGGGGCCGCGGCCTCTTCGGTGGGGGCCATTTCTTCGGTCGGCTCGGCCATTTCCTCGGTTGGCTCAGCCACCTCCTCGGTCGGCTCGACCATTTCTTCGGTCGGCTCAGCCGCGCTCGTATCGGCCGTTGGCTCGGCGGTCGTTTCCGTGCCCCCGCCGCCACAGGCGGCCAACATCAGCGCGACCACCAACATCATCACTAGCATCGCAAACCACTTCTTAGACATTTTCTTCTCCTTGCTTGCCTAAAACAAAGTTGTTGCGACGGGTGTCCGGGCGATAAGCACCACGCGGTGAGCTACCTTTGGCCACTGTGTGCTAGAATTATCGTCGAGACGTATTCGTCGAACGTTTATCGTCCGATGTTCCCGTCTTGCGTGCCGCGTAATCGTGCTCTTGCCAGGGTTGGTTACGCGGCATCTGCTTGTGGTACGACTAGCGTTTCTCGTGTCTGACGCTGTAATCACCTCCTTCGTCTTGGCGGATGTCTACCTCATAGGGTTGCCCTTGGTAGCGATAGGTGAAGGCCAGCCGCCGCCAGTGGCGGGGCAGGCGCGGGCGGAGGGTCCAGCCGTCATCGGTCTGGCGCAGGCCGGCGAAGCCGAACACGGCCGCCTGCCACACGCCGCCGGTGGAGGCGGCATGGATGCCATCGCCGGCGTTGCCGCGCGGGTTGCGCAGGTCAGCGCGGGCGGCGAGCATGAAGTGAGCGTAGGCCTCCTCGCTCAGGCCCATTTCGCAGGCGGCCCAGGCGTGGAAGCTGGGGCCGAGCGAGGAGCCGAAGCGGTGATCGGTGATAGGCATGTAGGTGTCCCAATTGGTCTGCCACACGCGCCCATCGAACTCGTCGCGGAAGAGACAGAGCAGCATGATCACATCGGCCTGCTTCAGCACCTGGCGTTGGTTGGCGCCCTCGATGCCGAAAATCACTTGCAGCGAGCGATCGGCCGTCCGGAACACTTCCGGGTCAACCGGCTCGCGGTCGAAGAATCCCTCGAACTGGTCGAAACGACCTGTATCTGGGTCATAGAGCAGGGTTACATGTTCGGCTACATCGCGCCAGTGGTCGAAGGTGGCGTTATCGAGGTTCAGACGGTCGATCAGGTCGGCCGCCGCGGCCGGGTGCTGGTCGCGCAGCCAGGCCAGAACGCCCAGAGCGGTGCGCAGATGCCAGCGGGCCATGAAGTTGGTGAAGCTGTTGTTATCGACGTGCTCGTGGTATTCATCGGGGCCGATCACGCCGCGGATGGCGTAGCGGCGAACGCCATTCAGTTCTTCCGGCTCGGCCCGGCCGCCCCAGAAGCGCGCCCCGTCGAGGAGCATCTCCGCGCCGTAATCGCGCAGGAAGGCGTCATCGCCGCTGACGCGCCAGTACTGCATGATGGCGTAGGCGATGTCGGCCGTGATGTGAATCTGGATGTCGCCCGTCCAGATGCGAACGAGCTTCTTGGGGTCGGAGAAGTGGGGCACCCAGGTCGGCGTCACTTCGTCGCCCGTCTCGGCGCTCTCCCAGGGGAATTGCGCGCCGGGGTAGCCATTGCCGGCGGCCTTGCGGCGCGCGCCGGGCAGACAGTGGTAGCGGTACATGAGCATGTTGCGAGCCATCACCGGGAAGGTGTGGATCAGGTAGGGCAACATGAAGATCTCGGTGTCCCAGAAGACGTGGCCGCGGTAGCCATAGCCACTGAGCGTCTTCGCGCCGATGCTGACGCGGTCGTCGTGTTGCGGCGCGGCGGCCAGCAGTTGGAAGAGGTTGAAGCGCAGGGCCAGTTGGGCCTCGTCGTCGCCTTCGATGACCACGTCGCCGTCGTGCCAGACGCGCGCCCAGGCCAGAATGTGCTCCTCGCGTAGCCGGTCGTAGGTCAGGCCGGCCACCTCGGCCAGGGCGCGGCCGACGACGCCGGCGTCGGCGTTGGTGGCCGCG
>JAIBAS010000183.1 GCA_019695075.1 Promineifilum sp.
CAATCCACACCGCGCCCCAATCCTCCCCGCCGCCGATAGACGGCAGGCCGAACCAATCGGACGAATGCGGATCGAGGATAAACACCATTTCGCCGCGCTCGATCCGGCTCTTGAGAATCGCCTTCGCCGTCGTGCTCTTCCCTCCGCCCGTCTCGGCAGCCAGCAGCCCGTGGGGGCGCGTATCGAACCACGCCAGCCAGGCGGCCGGGCCGACGCTGACGCGCCTGGGCGTGCGCGTGCCGGCCGACCACCTCTTTACGCGCGGCTTCGAGGTCGTCGGCACAGGTGCGGCCGGCGATATGACCGCCAGCGATCATCTGCCGGTGTGGGCGCGGTTGCGGTGGCGCTAGGCGACGCGCGTAATCCTACGGCGTCGCCACCACGAAGTCGAAGCTGGCCATCCCCTCACCGGCCGGCGTGACCACCAGCGCCGGCTGGAACTCGGCGTCGGCGGCGTTGGCCGGGTCGTCGGGGAAGAAGAGTTGCGTCGTCAGCACCGCGCCGCCGGGGGTCTGCACCTTGACGTAGAGGCGCGGCGCGCGGCCGGAGGCAGCGCCGGGCACGATTGTCTCCAGCATGTAGCGGCCGTCGGTGTCGGTGAACTGGTGGCCGCGCAGGCGGAAGCTGCCCGTGCCATAGACGCCATCGGCGTCGGCCTGCCAGAAGTCGAGCCACGCGCCGGGGATGGGCGCGCAGTCGGGGCCGAGGACGTAGCCGCTCAGGCGTAGCGACACGCCGGCCATGCCCGCCTCGCGCAGGACGGCGCGCTCCGGCGTGTTGGGCAGGTAGAACTCCCCCTCCGCGGCGGCCGGCGTCAGGCCATTGCAGACGGGCGCGGGCAGCGCCTCGGCTCCGCTCGCGGCCGGCGTCGGCGTGCGCGTTGGCAGCGTCGGGTCGCCCTCGGCGCGGCCGGTGTCCTCGCCCGGCGCGGGGAAGGGGACGACGAAGGTGGCCGTGGGCGTGACCGCCGGGCGGGCGGTGGGCGCGGGGGCTTCGGCGGTTGTGACGGCGACGGCGATAGTGGCGGCTGGCGGCTGATCGGCGGCGTTGTTGCCGCGGCAGGCGGCCAGGAAGAAGAGGAGCAGGGCCGGCAGAAGTAGGCGACCGGACCGGTGTCGGATAGTGCCAATCATGAAGGACAATTCTAGCAGCGATGCGGCAGGCAGCCGAGAAAGCATGAAGATGGGTTGTCAGGGGCAGCTTCAGGCGGCAAGGACATAGACTCGCCGCAATGGCACCAAGCCGCGAATCTCCTCGTCAAGCTTCTCGTAGTAGTCAACCAGCAGTTCACGCAAATCCACGAGAGTTAACAGTCGAACGGCGATCTTAGATCGATCGGCCTCATATTGCGCGTCCTTGCTAAACCCGCCCGTGCTTACGTATAGACAGCGATCGTCCTCGGAGCGCCCTCCCAAGAACGAGCGGATCTCCTGCGACCCCATTGTCTGTCTCGGGCGATGCTTCACTTCGACGAAGATGCGTGGTTCCTGCAATCCGAGCCCATCTGGCGAGGCGAAGATATCAATTCCCCGATCGGGGCCACTGTGGCTGATCTTCGTCTTGTAACCCATCGCCCTTAAAACCCCGGCCACTAGTTCCTGCATCTCTTGCCACGACAAGCTGACGATGCGATCTTCAATCGCCTGTTCTGCCTTGTCGAGGAGTTCACTTGGCCATTGTTGCTCAGCCGTCCGAAGTGCCTCCAGGCTTCTGGCTGAAGACTCGATTAGCGCGGACAACGGCGCTTCCTGGTCATCGAGAGAGACTGCCTTGGCAAGCACCTCATCCGCCACTGCTCCTTTGATCTGAAAAACGGTCTGAATTGCCCCAAGCGTGTTTTTGGCCTCCGGACTTAGGTTATCCCTATGGGCTTTGCGCGACCACTTCACGGGTCTAGCCACTCGGAGGTCAGATGGAAGGTCTCCCCGATACCCTACCGCGCCATCGATTTTGCCGATGATGTACTGGCGACGCTCTCGGTCGTGAGTAAGCACAAGGTCTGCCGGGGCCATTTTGTGGAGAAAGGTGTCAATCTGTCCGACGACATTATGCACTTTACCACCTGTCGCGTTGGGTTCGACGGTACGATACTGCCGCTCAAGTTCCGTCTTGGTTGCTCCGATAATCGAGGGGCCCAAGTCCCAGCCAATAGCGACGATGCCTTCTTTGAGGAATTCATCTATATAAACGGCGCGTTCACCGGCGCGTACGACCCAAACGTTAGCCATGACTTCAGTGTCCTAATCTCTCGCTCAACTCCACCAATATCTTCTCCGCCGCCACCGGCACCACCGTCCCCGGCCCAAAGATGGCCGTCGCGCCGTGCTCATAGAGGTAGTCGTAGTCCTGCGCCGGGATGACGCCGCCGATGACGATCAGGATGTCGTCGCGGCCGAGGCGGGCCAGTTCGGCGGCAAGTTGCGGCAGCAGCGTCTTGTGCCCCGCGGCCAGGCTGCTGACGCCGACCACGTGCACGTCGTTCTCCATCGCCTGCCGGGCGACTTCCTCCGGCGTCTGGAACAGCGGGCCTATGTCCACGTCGAAGCCCAGGTCGGCAAAGGCGGTGGCGATGACCTTGGCCCCGCGGTCGTGGCCGTCCTGGCCCATCTTGGCCACGAGGATGCGCGGCCGCCGCCCCTCGGCCGCGGCGAAGGCGTCGGCCATTTCGCGGACGCGGCCGATGGCGTTCTGCTCGCCAAACTCGGCGCGATAGACGCCGGCAATGGAACGAATCACGGCCTTGTGCCTGCCCCAGACGGACTCCAGCGCGCCAGAGATCTCGCCCAGCGTGGCCCGGGCGCGAGCGGCGGCGACGGCCAATTCCAGCAGGTTACCCTCGCCGGTGGCCGCGGCTTGCGTCAGCGCGTCCAGGGCGTGCTCGACGGCCATCGCGTCGCGGTCGCGGCGCACCTCGGCCAGCCGCGCCACTTGCTGCTCGCGCACGGCGGTGTTGTCCACTTCCAGGATGTCGATCGGCGCTTCATGGTCAAGGCGGTACTTGTTGACGCCGACGATGGTCTCCTGGCCGGAGTCGATGCGCGCCTGGCGGCGGGCGGCGGCTTCTTCGATACGCATCTTGGGCAGGCCGCTCTCCAGCGCTTTGGCCATGCCGCCCAGCCTGTCGATCTCCTGGATGTGGCCCCAGGCGCGGCGAGCCAGTTCGTGGGTCAGCGTCTCGACCAGATAAGAGCCGCCCCACGGGTCAACGATCTGGGTGATGCCCGTCTCATGTTGCAGGTAGAGCTGCGTGTTGCGGGCGATGCGGGCGCTGAAGTCGGTTGGCAGGGCGATGGCTTCGTCGAGGGCGTTGGTGTGCAGTGATTGGGTGTGGCCCAGCACGGCGGCCATCGCTTCGATGCAGGTGCGGGCGACGTTGTTGAACGGGTCTTGCTCGGTCAGGCTCCAGCCGCTGGTCTGGCAGTGGGTGCGCAGGGCCATCGACTTCGGGTCTTGCGGGTTGAACTGCTTGATGAGCTTGGCCCACAGCAGCCGCGCGGCGCGCATCTTGGCAATCTCCATGAAGTAGTTCATGCCGATGGCCCAGAAGAAGGACAGGCGCGGGGCGAAATCGTCGATGGCCAGCCCGGCGCGCAGGCCGGTGCGGATGTACTCCAGCCCATCGGCCAGGGTGTAGCCCAGTTCGATGTCGGCCGTGGCCCCCGCCTCTTGCATGTGGTAGCCGGAGATGCTGATGCTGTTGAACTTGGGCATCTCGCGAGCGGTATAGCTGAAGATGTCGCCGATGATGCGCATGGACGGCTCAGGCGGGTAGATGTAGGTGTTGCGCACCATGTACTCTTTGAGGATGTCGTTCTGAATCGTGCCCGTCAGTTGGGCGTGGCCGACGCCCTGCTCCTCGGCGGCGACGATATAGAAGGCCATGATTGGCAGGACGGCCCCGTTCATGGTCATGGAGACCGACATCTTGTCCAGCGGGATGCCGTTGAAGAGGATCTGCATGTCGCGCAGGGAACTGATGGCCACGCCGGCCTTGCCCACGTCGCCGACGACGCGCGGGTGGTCGCTGTCGTAGCCGCGGTGGGTGGCCAGGTCGAAGGCGACGCTCAGGCCGCGCTGGCCGCCGGCCAGGTTGCGGCGGTAGAAGGCGTTGCTCTCCTCGGCCGTGCTGAAGCCGGCGTACTGGCGCACCGTCCACGGGCGGCCGACGTACATGGTCGGGTAGGGGCCGCGCAGGAAGGGCGGCAGGCCGGCGGCATTGTCGAAGTTGGGCAGGGCGGCGGTGTCGTCGGCGGTGTAGAGCGGCCGCACGTCGATCTGTTCCATCGTGCGCCAGAGGAAGTCGGCCGCCGGCTGGCCGGTCGCGGCGGCGACGGCGGCTTGCCACTCGGCCAGCGACTGCGGCGCGGCGGTGGCGATGGGGTAGGGGAGTTGGGTGAAGTCAGGGTTGGTCATAGGGTTCTATATGCCTTCTAGGTAGCTGTCGAATGGACTTTGACTTCCAACTCCAGCCGTCCCTTCAAGCGATCTTTTTCCACTTCCAGGTCATAGCGTCCTTGCAAGTTCATCCAGAAGCGCTCCGACAGACCAAAGTAGCGCGAGAGGCGCAGAGCCGTGTCGGCGGTGATACGGCGCTTGCCCAGAACGATCTTGTTGATACGTTGCACCGGTACACCTATGTCCTTCGCCAGACGATGCTGACTGATTTTCATAGGCGTCAGGAATTCCTCAAGCAGGGTTTCGCCAGGGTGAAGCATGGGAACGAATGTGCTTGCACTCACGTATTGGTCCACTTTTCAGTATCACTGGCTGATGGGATGCAGTTCGGCTAACACTGGAAGCTCAAACCACTCGCGGCGCATCAGGCGCGTCGAGAAGAACAGCACTTCCAGGTTCTCAATCTCGCCTGAGTCCGGATTTAGCCGCGCAACCACGTCTTCTCCAAGCTCCTCGCTTTCCTGCTCAGGGTAGGGAGCGGTCGTGTCAATGTAGAGAATGTCGGCCTCGCGGTCATATTTGAAACTTAGCTTCGCGTCCATTCTTTGATTCCTCCGCTTAAACGCCGCGCGAGATAAGCTGTTCCAGCAGCCACCCGTTAATCGCCAGCGCATCCGCGCCAAAATACACGAACTCATCCACCCCCGCCGCCCGCAGCGCCTCCACCTGTTCGGCCGGCCGCCCGGCCAGAATGACGACCGTCTGTGGCGCGGCGGCCTTGATGGCGGCGACGAGGGGCGGGACGAGATCGGGGTAGGTCTCGTCGGTGGAGCAGATGGCCACGGCCGGCGCGCCGGAGGCCAGCGCCGCGGCGGCGGCCTCGTCGGGTGTGGCGAAGCCGTTGTTGGTGATGACCTGGAAGCCGCCGACCTCGAAGAAGCCCTGGGTGAAGTCGGCGCGGGCCTTGTGCTGGCGCGGCGGGCCGAGGTTGGCCAGGAAGAGGCGCGGCGCGACCTGGGCCTTCTGCCGCAACGCCTCGAACGAAGTCGCGACCTGCTCGTCGTCGATCCGCTACAAGGAAAACGTCGTATCGTTCGCGCCCGGTCTCGATCTGATCAAACGCCTGCGGCCGGTCGCGTTCACGTGGAAGGCCGGCGGGCAGCGCGATTTCGGGCTCGTCGCCGAAGAGGTCGCCGCCGTCGAGCCGCTTTTGACGACGACGAACGAGCGCGGCGAGACCGAGGGCGTCAAATACGACCGCGTCGCCGTCGTCGCCGTCACCGCCATTCAGGAACAGCAGAAACAGATCGACGAGCAGAGGAAAATCATCGAGCGCCAGCAGTCCGAGATCGACGCGCTCAAAAACTACATCTGCGCGCAGAATCCGGCCGCCGGTTTCTGCACGCCGCCCGAGAAAAAGTAAGCCGCCGGTGCGGCCGTTAAAAACCCCCGTTTTTTGACAATAAGAGGTGCTATGAATCGCAAATTAAAATTCGCGTCGCTGGTTATTTTATCGATTGTCTGCTCGTTGACGAGCGTTTTCGCCCAAACTTCGTTAATCGAACGGCTGTTTCCCGGCAGTTCGACGGCGTTCGCGCGCTGGCTGCCGGCCGGGCCGCTCGCCACCAAGACGTGGGACGGCGGCGGCGCGACCAATAACTGGTCGGAGGCGGCCAACTGGTCGGGCGACATCGTCCCGGCACCGACCGACGATGTCATTTTCGACGCGACGAGCACGAAGAACGCGACGCTCGACACGAGCGTCACCGTCCGTTCGATCACGATCGGCGCCGGCTACAGCGGCACGCTCGCGAAGGGCGCGAGCGCGATCACCATTCAAAGCAACGGTTTCGGCGCTTTCACGCAACGCGGCGGCACCTTCGACGGCGGCACGGGCGACATCACGCTGACC
>JAIBAS010000344.1 GCA_019695075.1 Promineifilum sp.
GATCTAAGCGCCGGCAACGACGAGCGCACCGGCCATGCCCGCCGGCGGCGGGCCGTTCCGCAGTCTCGGCCGCGGCCTGCCCTCGCAGGGCGATTTCACCGTCGAGGGCGAGGCGCTGGTCACCGACGCGCCAATCACCTTCCTGGGGTATGTCAACCGCCTGACCGGCGTCATCGAAGAAGAAGGCCATCCCGCCAACGGGCAGAGCCTGGCCGGCAAGGTGGCCATCTTCCCGCGCGGCACCGGTTCCAGCGTGGCCCCCTACGTCTTGCTGGAACTCCATTACCGCGGCGTCGGCCCGCTGGCCGTGGTCAACAGCGAGATCGACCAGCAGACCGTGCCCGCCTGCTCGCTGGAGGGGCTGCCCTACGCCTACGGCTTCGACGCCGACGTGCTGCGCGGCGTGCGCGGCGGCGACCATGTGCGCCTGGCGCGGCGCGGCGAGGTCGTGACCCTGGAAGTACTAGAGACGGCGCATGGATAGCGAACTGCTCAACTTCCTGGCCGGCGTGGTCATCGTCATCGTCGCCGCCAAAGTGGGCGGCTACCTCAGCATCCGCATCGGGCAGCCGTCGGTGCTGGGCGAACTGCTCGTCGGCATCCTCCTCGGCCCGACAGTGCTCAATATGCTCGGCGCGTGGCCGCTGTTCGCCGGCGACAGCCACTTATCGGCCTCGCTGACCCTCTTCGCCGAGATCGGCGTCATCCTGCTGATGTTTCTGGCCGGGCTGGAGCTAGACCTGGGCGACCTGCTGCGCTCCGGGCGCGTGGCCGGCCTGGCGGGCACGTTGGGGGTCATTGTGCCTTTTGTGGGCGGCTATGCCACGGCCCGCCTGTTCGGCCTCGACAGCGTGGAGGCCGTCTTCATCGGCCTGGCCCTCTCGGCCACCAGCGTTAGCATCTCCGCGCAGACGCTGATGGAGCTGGGCGTGCTGCGCAGCAAGGTTGGCCTGGGGCTGCTGGGCGCGGCCGTCTTCGACGACATCCTCGTCGTCCTGCTGCTGTCGGGCGCATCGGTCGTCTTCGGCGGCGGCGAGGGCGGCATCCTGATGGTGCTGGTGCGGATGGTGCTCTTTCTGGTCGGCGCGTCGGCCGTAGGGCTATATGTCGTGCCCTGGCTCATGGCCCGCGTCGAGGGGCTGCCCGTCAGTCAGGCCGTGCCGACGGCGGCGCTGGTCATCTGTCTGCTGTTCGCCTGGGCGTCGGAGGCGTTGGGCGGCATGGCCGCCATCACCGGCGCGTTCATGGCCGGGCTGTTCTTCGCGCGCACGACCTACGTCCACCACATCGAGACGAGCCTGGCGGCCATGGCCTATAGCCTCTTCGTGCCCGTCTTCCTGGTCAATATCGGGCTGCAAGCCAACCTGCGGGCCATCAGCGGCGCGGGCTGGTACCTGGCCATCGCCCTGACCCTCGTCGCCATCATCGCCAAGGTCGTCGGCAGCGGCCTGGGCGCGCTGGCCGGCGGCTTCAACCGGCGCGACAGCCTGCGCCTCGGTGTGGGCATGATCTCGCGCGGCGAGGTCGGCCTGATCGTCGCCTCGGTCGCCCTGCGCACCGAGCTAATCCACCCGTCAACTTTCTCCGGTATCGTCTTCATGGTCATCGTCGCCACGCTGGTCACGCCACCGCTGTTGCGGCTGGTCTACCGCGACGACGACGCCACGCCCGTGGATGCCGGGGCGACCGCCAATCCCTAACGACAAAAGGAACTCCCTATGTATTACACCGTCTTTCTCGTCCTGGACGATTTGGAGCATGAGAGCGCCCTGCTGGAGGGTTGGGAGAACGCCGGCGTCACCGGCATCACCCTCCTGGACAGCACCGGCCTGGGCCGCATCCGCCAGCGGGCCAGCCTGCGCGACGACATGCCCCTGCTGCCCAGCCTCCACTCGCTGCTGCACGCCAAGGAGGAGCACCACCGCACGTTGATCTCCGTCGTCGATGGCGAGGAGATGGTCAACCGGCTGATCGAGGTGACGCAGAACATCCTCGGCGACATGACCGTGCCCGACACCGGCATTCTGTTCGTCATGCCGGTCACGCGGGTCGTCGGCGTGCCCCGGCGGGGGCAGACGGACGTTCATTAAGGCACAGGGGAACAAGAAGGGGATAGACGGAGGTGGGCGCGAAGGGACTTGAACCCCTGACCTCACGGATGTGAACCGTGCGCTCTAACCAACTGAGCTACGCGCCCACGTCTAGACAGTAGTATAACCACTTGCGCGGCAATCGCCAAGCATTCAGAGGACACTATGATCGTTCGGACGGCACAACCCCAATCTCGGCGGCTCTGGCTTCTGGCGCTGCTCATCCTGCTATTGGCGGCCGGCTGCCGCGGCGCGGGCGGCAACCTGCCCTGGGAGGAGACCTTCGACGAGGCCGGCTCGTGGAGCACGGGCGAGGATGCCTATTCACGCGGCAACGTCAGCGACGGCGCTTACGTCTTCGAGGTGCTGCAAAACGACGTCAGCCGTTGGGCGGCCGCCGGCCAGAGCTTCGGCGACGGCATCTACGAGCTGGAGGCGACGCAAACCAGCGGCCCGCTCGACAACGGCTATGGCCTGCTCTTCCGCGCCAACGCCGAGGCGGGCAACTTCTACCTCTTCAAGGTCTCCGGCGACGGCTACGTCTGGATCGGCCGCTACCAGGATGGGGCGGAGGCGGCCACACTCATCGGCGACCACTGGTTCGAGTCGGCCGCCGTCCAACAGGGGCTGAACGTGACCAACCGCCTGACCGTCCGCGCCGAGGCGGGCAATATGATCTTTTACGTCAACGGGCAGGAGGTCGGCCGGGTGACCGACAACACCCTGGCCGCCGGCGATGTCGGCGTGCTGGTGCAGACGTTGGGCGGCGCGCCGGTGGTGGTACGCTTCGACAGCCTCGCCGTCGGGCCGCTGGACTAACGAGCGGTTTGAGAAAAAGAGCTCACGCCTTTGCGTGAGCTTTTCTGAGGGTCTTTGCGTGAGGCAAGTTGCCTGTGCTATCATGTGCCTGGGTGGCGCACCCACCGCCGCCCAACCACTGGACCAATGAGCCGACACCTGTTTGACCTGCCGATCCGTCACTGAGGCCCGCGACGCAGCCAACCTGCGTCGCGTTTTTGTGATGAACGGCGGCCCGGCAGCGCGGCCGAGAGCACACAAAGAGCGAGCGATGCTGGAAACACAAGCGCAGAAAAAGACGGAACGACGCGAGACGGGGCGGCAACTGACCATCAGCACGGCCGAGGTGCTGCGCGACTACAGCCTCGCCGTCCAGAGCCGCCAGGCCAGCCTCATCGGCCGGCGCGAAGTCCTCAGCGGCAAGGCCAAGTTCGGCATCTTCGGCGACGGCAAGGAGCTGGCCCAGATCGCCATGGCCAGGGCTGTCCGGCCGGGCGACTTCCGCACCGGCTACTACCGCGATCAGACATTCATGTTCGCCCTGGGCGCGACGACCATCCAGCAGTTCTTCGCCCAACTCTACGCCCACGCCGACGTCCTGGCCGAACCCAACTCGGCCGGCCGGCAGATGAACAGCCACTTCGCCACCCGCCTACTGGACGAGGACGGCCGCTGGCTGGATCAGACGCAGCAATTCAACTCCGCCGCCGACCTCTCCCCGACCGCCTCACAGATGCCGCGCCTGGTCGGGCTGGGCTACGCCTCGCGCCTTTATCGCGAACTGGATGACCTGAAGAGCATGACCGGCTTCTCGCGCAACGGCAACGAGGTCGCCTTCGGCACCATCGGCAACGCCTCCACGGCCGAGGGCCACTTCTGGGAGACGGTCAACGCCATCGGCGTGCTGCGCCTGCCGGTGGTCATCTCCATCTGGGACGATGAGTACGGCATCTCCGTGCCCAACGCCTACCAGATCACCAAGGGCAACCTGTCCGAGGTGCTGGCCGGCTTCCGCCGCGACGGCGAGGGCGAGCCGGGCTTTGAGATCTTCACTGTCAAGGGCTGGGACTACCCGGCGCTGATCGAGACCTATGCCCGCGCCGCCGACCTGGCCCGCGATGAGCACGTGCCCGTCCTCATCCACGTCATCGAAATGACCCAGCCGCAGGGCCATTCGACCTCCGGCAGCCACGAGCGCTACAAATCGCCGGAGCGTCTGGCCTGGGAGCAGGAGCACGACTGCCTGCGCAAGCTGCGCGAGTGGATTCTGGAGCAGCGCCTCGCCCCCGCGGGCGAACTGGACAACATCGAGCGCAACGCCGAGAAGCTGGTGGAGAACTTCCGCATGAAGGCCTGGCAGGCGTTCACGCGGCCGATCTACGACGAGCGGCAGGAAGCGGCGCGGCTGATGGCAGCAGTCGAGAGCCAATCGCCACAGGCCGAAGCCGTGGCCGCCGTCCGCCGCCGGCTGCTGGCCAAGGAGGGTGTGTTGCGCCGGGACGTGCTCAGCGCCGTGGGCGAGACGCTGGCGGCCACGCGCGGCGACCCGCGCGCCCCGGAGACGCCCGTCGGTCGCCTGCTGGCCTGGCGGCAGACGCAACTAGCCGTCAACCGCGAGCGCTATAGCTCCCACCTCTACAGCCGCTCGGCCGAGTCGGCGCTGCACGTGCCGGAGATCAAACCCATCTACCCGGACAACGCCCGCCTCGTTCCCGGCGCGCAAATCCTCAACGCCGCCTTCGATGCCATGCTGGCCCGCGATCCGCGCGTGGTCGCCTTCGGCGAGGATGTCGGCTATCTCGGCGGCGTCAATCAGACCTGGGCCGGGCTGCAAAAGAAGTACGGCCCGCTGCGCGTCTCCGACACGGGCATCCGCGAGGCCACCATCGTCGGCCAGGCCATCGGGCTGGCCCTTCGCGGTCTGCGCCCCATTGCTGAAATCCAGTACCTCGACTACCTGCTCTATGGCCTGCAAATCCTGTCCGACGACCTGGCCTCGCTCCACTGGCGCACGCGCGGCGGGCAGAAAGCGCCGGTCATCATCAGCACGCGCGGCCACCGGCTGGAGGGCGTCTGGCACGCCGGCTCGCCCATGGCCGCGGCCATCAACTTGCTGCGCGGCCTGCACATCTGCGTGCCGCGCGACATGACCCAGGCGGCCGGCTTCTATAACACCTTGCTGCTGGGCGACGAGCCGGGGCTGGTCGTCGAGGTGCTCAACGGCTACCGCCTGAAGGAGCACCTGCCGGCCAATATCGGCGACATCACCGTGCCGCTGGGCGTGCCCGAAGTGCTGCGCGAGGGCGACGACATCACCCTGGTCACCTATGGCGCGGCCTGTCGCATCGCCGTTGAGGCCGCCGAGGCGCTGGCCGAGGTGGGCATCGAGGTCGAGATTATCGACGCGCAGACGCTGCTGCCCTTCGACCGCCACGGCCGCATCCTTGAATCGCTACGCAAGACCAGCCGCGTGGCCTTCCTGGACGAAGACATGCCCGGCGGGGCCACGGCCTACATGCTGCGCGAGGTGCTGGAGACGCAGGGCGGCTTTGCCTGGCTCGACGCCGAGCCGCGCACCATCGCCTCCCAGCCCCACCGCCCGGCCTACGGCTCCGACGGGGCCTACTTCTCCAAGCCCAACGCCGAGGAGGTCTTCGCCGTGCTCTATGACATGATGAACGAGGCCAGTCCGGGGCGGTTTCCGAGTTTCCTGTAGCATGATGCCGCCACGTCTTGAGTTAACCCGCAGGGGGGCAGGGGAGCGGGGGAGCAGGGGAGATTCTTCTTCACCCCTGCTCCCCTGCCCCCCTGCTCCCCCGCCCTTCCGTGGAGAACCACAATGACCACCCAAATCACTCTGCCCGAAATGGGCGAAGGCGTTATCGAAGGCACGCTGGCCCGCTGGCTGGTGCGCGAGGGCGACCGCGTCGAGCGCTACGCGCCCATCGCCGAGGTCGAAACGGACAAGGTGACAACGGAGACGACGACGGAAACGGCCGGTACGATCCTGCGCCTCTGCGTCGGCGAGGGGGACACCGTCCCGGTCGGCACGGTGCTGGCGGTGATTGGCGAGCCGGGGGAGACGACGGATGACGGCCGACCGCCGACCGCCGCGAGAGACGAGTCCTCTCGCCCGATGACGGACGACGAACGACCGACGACCGCCGAGGAGACGACAGACGACGGACGACAGACGACCGCCGCGCCGGTGGCTGATTCGCTGCCCGCGGCCCCGTATACCGGCCGCATCAGCCCCGTCGTCGGCCGCATTGCCGCCGAGCACAGTGTCGAGCTAGGCCGCGTGACAGGCACGGGGCGCGACGGGCGCATTACGAAGGACGACATTCTGTCCTACGTCGCCGAGCGCGCATCTGAGGACGCGCACTCAGCGGGTGGGGGTGCGTCTGAGGAGGCCTA
>JAIBAS010000191.1 GCA_019695075.1 Promineifilum sp.
CCAGCGCCCGGTCGCCCGGCTCGTCGGGCCGCCGCGACAGCGCCGCCGGCACGCGCGTGGCGTAGCCCTCGAACTGCCCCTGGTGGAACATCTTCGCCCCCGGCAGCGTGTAGGCGGCGATGGCCACGGCCAGGGCGCGGCTGGCGGGGAAGACGGCCGCGGCGCGTGGCTCGGCGTGGTTTTCCAGGAAGCGCACCAGCCGATCCTGATAGGCCGGGTCGGATGTCAGGTGGCCGCGCACCCGCTCGGCCGTCTCATGCACCAGGCGGTCGTAGAGTTGCTTGTCGTAGCACAGGTCGAAGCCCTGTTGCAGCAGCTCCCACTCGCGGCCCCAATAGACCTCGGCGATGAAGCAGACGGCGGGGTGCGCGGCGCGGACGGCGGCCAGCACCGCCCGCCAGTACTCGCCGTCGGGCCACTGGCCGGCGCGCGCCCCCCAGTTGCCGGCGAAGACCTCGTTGATGACCAGCATGGCCGAGGTAAAGCGGATGCCGTCGCACTGGCCGGCGATGTCGCGCAGCGTCTCGATGGCGGCGGCGCGCAGGCGGCTGTCGAAGACGTTGAGTTGGGCCGAGTCGCGCCAGGGCCGAAAGTTGGGGTCGCGGCCGTGGGCGACGACAGACTTGCCGGCGACAAAGAAGGCATCAGGCGCGGCGGCCAGGTCGTCAGCCGTGCCGCTGATGAACAGTTCCGGCCGGGTGGTGACCCAATCGTGGTCGCGGGCGACGTGGTTGGGCGTGAAGTCGAGGATGAGACTCATGCCCCGCTGGGCCAGTTCCGCCCGCGCCGTGGCCAGGCCGGCGCGGCCGCCCAGCGCCGGGTCGGCGCTATAACAGCGCACGGCATAGGGCGAGCCGATGACGTCTTCGGACGTCCAGTCGGGCAGGATGGCGTCGAACTGTTGGCGGCGCTCCGGGTCTTCCAGGTCTACCTGTGGGCCGAAGGCGCTGCGCTCCCAGACCCCCATCAACCAGACGGCATCGAAGCGGAAGTCGGCCAGTTGGTCCCAGGCAGCGGCGGGTACGTCGGCCAGGGTGACGGGACGGCCGTACTGGTGGCTCAACTCGCGCAGCCAGAGGCGCGTGTTGATCTCATAGATGACCGGCCGGGCAGGCAAGGGGACACCCGTCCCGCCCTGCATCTCGCCTAGTGTCCGTGGAGATGGCGACATGGTGTACTCCTTGTGGGTTTCACCTATTCTGACTCAGGGGCGGCGATTGCGCAACACTTCAGTACCTGGCACTTTCTTGCCGTGCCGACCAGAAGGTGCGACGCACTGAAGAAAGTGCGACGCACCGCCCGACGGATCAGCGGCCCAGGCCGAAGCGCTGCAAGATCGTCTCCAGCGCCAGACCAAACCCACTGATCAAACTGATGCCCACCACCACCCCGACGACGATCAGTAGCAAGTAGATCAGCGGCATCAGCACCGTGCGCCAGCCGCGCAGGCGATGGGCCTGTGACAGACCCAGCCAGACGGCAAAGAGCGTCAACAGGTTGGAGATAAAGGCCACCGGAGCGTCCAGCGCCGGGATGAAGCGCAGCAACTCGATCAGGGTGATGGCATGGACGAAACCCAGCACGCGGAACGACTCCATGTACGTGCCCTTGCCGCGCAAGATGCGCGCCACGGCGTGCATGAGCATGACGGCCACCAGCCACAGGCCATAGCGAAGGACGAAGGCCAGCACTAGATTGCCCGCGGAGTCCAACAGCGTACTGATGAGGACGCCGACGAGGCTGATGAGCAGCGCCGGGCCGGTCATATCGTCGGCCGCGGCGATGGCGCGGTAGGCGGCGCGGTCGAGGAAGGCGGCGCGCAGCGCCAGTGTCGTCCAGGCGCGCACCCGTCGCAAGCCGCCGATCAGGTTCGAGGGCATCCAGTCGTCGCGTTCGTCCTGCTCGCGCGTGATGACCGGTGGCGCGGGCAGTTCGCGCCGCGCGTTGAGCAGCGGGAAAAGGTCGGTCGTGCCGCGCAGCGGTGGCACGCGCAGGTCGGCCGGGTGCAGCAGGAAGCTGTCGGTCTGCTCGCCGCCCAGACCGCCGTGGCTGCCGATCAGCTCCTCCATGGCGGCCACAGTGCCGTCGGGGTAGAGCGCGCCCATGACCATCAGGTCGCCGCCGCTGGGGAACTCGGCCACGCGGCGCAATTGCCAGGCGCGCAACTCCACGTCGCCATAGAGCAGCAGCGGATCCTCGCCGCTGACCTCGCCGGTGGCCAGGTTGCGTGCGCCCGCCCGGCCGAAGACGATGGGCGCGCCGGCGTCGTCGGTGGCGACGACGATCCCCACCCCCGGATGCTGCACGACCGCATCGATCATGCCGGGGTAGGCGGCCTGAAGCTCGGTCAGGCTGGCCCGCCTGGGGAAGGCGTGGAAGTAGACCTGGGCCAGGTTGCCGCTGCCGCAGAAGGTGACATCGCCGCCCGCAGCCGCGGCGCTCTCGGTCTCCTCTTTGGCCGACATGCGCTCGGCGGCGTCTTTCAGCCGGCGCGTGGCCGCCTGGCCGACCATACCGCCCATGCCCTGCGCCTGCACATTGCCCAACTCGCCGGCCAGGGACATGACCGACACCAGGCCATCGTCGCCGCCGGTGGTGTGGGTCAAAACCGTGCCCGCCGGCATCTGCTCCTGGATGAAGTCCTTGAGCGTGTAGCCGTAGCGCTGCAAGAAGGTCGCCCCGAACGACTGGCCGTGATCGGACAGCAGCAGCAGCTCGTAGGGGCGGGGGGCGTGGGCGGCGATCACTTCGCGCACGGTGCCGATAAAGCGGTCGTAGCCGCGCAGCGTGTTGAGGGCGTGCTTCGACCACGGGCCGGAGTGGTGGGCGACTTCGTCATAGCCGGGCCAGGTGGCGTAGATGGCCGGCTCGCCGCGGATGATCTGCATCAGCGTCAGGTAGCCCGACACCTCGCGCATGAAGACGGTCGTCGCCGCGCGGACTAGCGGGTAGCCCTTGTGCAGCCGGTTCAGCCGCGGCTGGACGCCGCCGACCACGTCGCGCGCGTACTCCCACACCTCCCGCAGCGCCTCGCCCACCACCAGGCCGATGATGCGCGTGAAGAAGTTGGGGTTGAGCAGTAGGGTGTAGACATCGCGGGCGCGGGCGCGCTGTTGCTCGGTCGTGCCGCCGCGCAGGTCGGCGGCCGTCAGCAGCGAGACGGGCGCGTCGCCGTTGAACATATTGTTGACGCTGGCCCCCTCGCGTAGCAGGCCACGCCCCTGGGCATAGCGGCCGTTGATGAGGGCGGCATCCTTGCTGGAAACGAAGAGGCGGTTCTCGGCCTTGTCGAACCAGCGGAAGGCGGGGATGTCGCTGTTGTCGCCGAAGAGAATGCCTGCCTGGGCCGCGGAGGTCATCGACGGGATGCCGCTCTCGGTGCGCGAGAGGACATAGTCCTGCCGCTCGATCATCTCGCGGACGTTGGGCATGTAGCCCTTGTCGATGGCGTGGCGGATGTGGTGATAGCTCAGGCCATCGATTTCCAGCATGACGATGCCGCGTGTGGGATTCTCCGGTAGGGCGACGCGCTGCCGCCCCAGACGGCGCTGGAGGATGGTCTCATAGACGACCCCCGCATCATCGAAGTTTAGTACGCTGGTTACCAGGCCAATGAGCACCGACAGGACAATGCTGCCGGCAACGGCGCTGAACCAGTTGCTGACGGTCAGGCCGGGGCTGAGCAGCAGGGCCGTGACGCGCAGCATGATGGCGTTGACGAAAAAGCCGACGACGAACAGGACGATAAAGCCCAGGGGCATGGCCAGCAGGAGGATGAGCGGCCGCACCAGCAGGTTGACCACGCCCAGCAGGAAGGCAGCGGCCACGGCCGTGGCCCAGATCGACCGCTCGCCCACGGCGGCCAGGCCAACGCCGGGCACGAGCCAGCTTGTCAGCAGCAAGGCTACGGCCGAGATAGCCCAGATGGCCAGGAAGCGAAAGATACTGGTCAGGGTGTTGCGTATGGTGAGCATAATTGTTCCTGTGTCGATATGGACCTCACAGCCTACGTCCAGGTGATTATGGCACATGCACAGAGAAAGAGAGAATAAGCTCGGAGAGGCATGAGCGCCCGGCACTTTTTTTGGCGCACTGAAGGAGATGCGACGCACCGGTCGCTCTAGAAAGTGCCACGCGCCGGGGAGGCGGATACACTTGGGGGCTATGGCGCAAAACATCCTGCTTTCACTGTTGCTGGGCCTGGGTCTCAGCGTGCTTATCGCCGCGCTGGCCTATTGGCGTGGCTCGTTGTCGCGTTCAGGAGCGGCTGGGGCGGTGCTCGTCGGCACGCTCATCTTCGGCCTGGGCGGCTGGATTTGGGGCGTGGTGCTGGCCGTGTTTTTCATCAGTTCCAGCGCCCTATCGCACTTCAAGGAGCGCGAGAAGGCGGCCGTGGCCGAGAAGTTCGAGAAGGGCCATCGCCGCGACATGGGCCAGGTGCTGGCCAATGGTGGGCTGGGCGCGGTCATCGCCCTGCTCAGCGCCGTTGTGCCGGCAAGCGCCGTGCCGGGCAGCGTCTGGTTCTACCTGTTCCTGGGCGTCATGGCCACGGTGACGGCCGATACGTGGGCCACGGAACTGGGCACGCTCAGCGCCGCGCCGCCGCGGTTGATCACCAGCGGGCGCGTCGTCGAGGTGGGCACGTCGGGCGGCGTGTCGCCGCTGGGTACGTCGGTGTCGCTGGGCGGCGGGCTGCTCATCGGCCTGACGGCCGGCGTGCTGAGCGCGCTGGCCGGGCACGTGGGCTGGGGCGCGGCGCTGCTGGTGGCCGTCATCGGCGCGCTCAGCGGCGCCATCGGCTCGCTGCTCGACAGCCTGATGGGCGCGACCGTGCAACAAATCTACTACTGCGACACCTGCCGCAAGGAGACGGAGCGCCGCGTCCACCGCTGTGGCACGACAACGCGGCCGTTGCGCGGCTGGTCGTGGGTCAACAACGATTTGGTCAACCTGCTGTCGTCGCTGGGGGGTGGGCTGGCTGCGGCGGGGCTGGCGGCGTGGTGGCTGGTGTGGTAGGGGCGGGTCTCAGACCCGCCCTACGGCGGCATACCCATTGTAGGGGCGGGTCTCAGACCCGCCCTACGGCGGCATACCCATTGTAGGGGCGGGTCTCAGACCCGCCCCTACCTCAGAGGTTTGCCGCAAACCTCTGAGGCCTCTATAATGACCTGACCGACTCCGTAGCTCAATCGGCAGAGCAGGGGACTTTTAATCCCAAGGTTTTGGGTTCGATTCCCAACGGAGTCACTGCCGGAGCGTCTGAGCGCCGAATGGGTTCGCTCTTGTTTCGCTATTCGGTTGTGAAGGTGCGACGGCACTTAGCTAGGAGCGTTCTCTTGCAGGGGTGCGCTCCTAGCGCCCCTCTTTCGACCGTCTCAGGTGGTCGAGTAACCTTCCCGTTCCAGTGCGGCTCGCAAATTGCGGGCCGTCTCTGGCGTTGCGTCGGCTAGATAGTTCTCTAGCGCGATCTGAATCTCTGC
Organism: Promineifilum sp.; assembly: GCA_019695075.1. GTDB lineage: Bacteria > Chloroflexota > Anaerolineae > Promineifilales > Promineifilaceae > Promineifilum. Next base: position 5,481 of record JAIBAS010000191.1, read on the forward strand.
CGATATACCCCGCCGGTTCTCTTCGGCTTTCTGGCGAAGACGGGCAACTAGTTCGTCGGGCAGATAGATACCGAGCTGCGTCTTGCCCTTCACCTTGTAGCCCCCTTCGCGTTCGTCGGACATAGACACACCTCCGCGAAGGAATCCCACGCCCGTGATTGTACACTAATGGACGCTAGTGTGTCAACCGGCCTGGAGAACAACAGGAGGCTCATCCACGCTGCGAGTATAGTGCAGGTTAGAACGGGTATAGACCATCTGTGCTACAATAGGCGTACTCTCAGCTTTGCTTGGCGGTGAGGCGGCCGCCCGGCCGCCTCCGCCATCTCCCTCGAAGCGAACAGATATTCTATTGTCATCACTTCAGCGCAAGCTACGATCTGGCATGGAAGGTGCGCTCGGCCTTCGGCGTTGGTTGGCTGGGGGAAAGTTGGCGGAAGTCCGAGGAGTGTGGCGTGTCAGCCCTGAATCGTTTCCGGGAGTGGTGGCTTGGTCAGTATCGCTCACAGCGTGGGTTGGGCAAGGCGATCTGGGTCGGCGGGCCGGTATTGGTGGCGCTGATGTTCAGCTGCTGCTTCTGCTCGCTGGCTATGGCTATGTTTGCGCCTGACGTGTCCGATGAGCCGACGGCCGAGTTGGCCGAGCGGGCCGCGGCGACGGTGGACGTTGTGGCTACAGAGGAGTTGGCAGAGGCGACGGTCGCGTCAACGGAGGTGGAGCCGTCGCGGACGGTCGCGCCGACACGGACGACAGCGCCAATGCGGACGGCCGTGCCGACAACCGTGCCGACGGCGACTGAGGAGCCGGTGATGGCGACGGCC
>JAIBAS010000571.1 GCA_019695075.1 Promineifilum sp.
CCAACCGCTCGTCGATGCTGCAGGACGTGGAGCGCGGCGCGCTGACCGAAATCGACGCCATCTGTGGCGCAGTCGTCCGCGCCGGCCGGGCCGCGGGCGTGGCCACGCCCCTGAATAGCCGCCTTGCCGACCTCGTGGCCCAGGTCGAGAGCGGCAACCCGCCGGTCGCGCCGGGCGATGTGGCCGGGCTGATTCGCCAACTCGACCCGGCCATGAGGTGAAACCCGTGGAAGTTGTCAGCGACATCGCTTCCGTCCGGGCGCTCCGCCGCCACTATGGCGACGCGACGCTCGGCTTTGTGCCCACAATGGGCTATTTGCACGAAGGACATCTGGAACTGGTGCGGCGGGCGCGGCGCGAAAACGACCGCGTCGCCGTCAGCATTTTCGTCAATCCGACGCAGTTCGGCCCGACCGAGGACCTCAGCCGCTACCCGCGCGACCTGGAGCGCGACCTCGCCCTCCTGCGCGGCGAGGGTGTCGATTTCGTCTTCGCGCCCGGCGACGGGGTCATATACCCGCCCGACTTCCAGTCGAGCGCCCTCGTTCGCGGCGTCACCCAACCGCTGGAAGGGGCGCGCCGGCCGACCCACTTCGAGGGCGTGACCACCGTCGTGGCCAAGCTGTTCAACATTGTCCGGCCGACGCGCGCCTACTTCGGCCAGAAGGACGCCCAGCAGGTCGTCGTCGTCCGGCAGATGGCCCGCGACCTCAACTTCGACCTCGACGTTATCGTCTGCCCAACCGTGCGCGAGCCGGACGGGCTGGCCATGAGTTCGCGCAACAAGTACCTGGAGGGCGACCAGCGCCGCGCGGCGACAGTGCTCAACCGCGCCCTGCGGGCCGCCGAACGCCTCTGGAACGAGGACACGCGCGACAGCGAGGCCCTCCGCGCGGCCATGCGCGACACGCTGGCCGCCGAGCCGCTGGCCCGGGTGGACTACGTCAGCGCCGCCGACCCGCAGACACTGGCCGAGTATGAGGGCGCGATCCCGGCGGGCGCGGGCGTCCTGTTGTCGATGGCCGTCTTCATCGGCCGGACGCGCCTGATCGATAACTTCAACCTGGCCGGCGCGGCGGAGCAGCCCGGTGAGTAGCCCCGCGCCTTTCCCGCCGGCCCTGCTCGACAGCCTCCGGCGCGCCGTCCGCGTCGTCGTGCTAACCGGCGCGGGCATCTCCGCTGAGAGCGGCGTGCCCACCTTCCGCCAGGCGCAGACAGGCCTGTGGGCGCAATACGACCCGCAGGAATTGGCCACGCCGGCGGCCTTCCGGCGACAGCCGCAACTGGTGTGGGACTGGTACGCCTGGCGGCGCGAGCTTGTCGCCGGCGTGTCCCCCAACCCCGGTCACATTGCCCTGGCCAGCATGGAGGCCCACGTCCCGGCCTTCACACTCATCACTCAGAACGTCGATAGCCTCCACCAGCGCGCCGGCAGCCGCCACGTCATCGAATTGCATGGCAACATCGCCCGCGTGAAATGCTCGCGCGAAGAGCGCGTCGTCGAGACCTGGCCGGCGACCGACGAGCGCCCGCCGCGCTGCCCCGATTGCGGCGCATTCCTGCGGCCCGATGTCGTCTGGTTCGGCGAGGCGCTACCAGACGCGGCCCTAGACGCGGCCAGCGAAGCCGCACAGCGGGCCGATGTCTTCCTGACCATCGGCACGTCCGGCCTGGTGCAGCCCGCGGCGTCGTTACCGCTGCTGGCCGCCGACAACGGCGCGGTGACGGTCGAGATCAACATCGAGGACACGCCCTTCTCGCCGTGGATGAACTACACGCTGCGCGGCCCATCGGGCGTCATCCTGCCCGCACTGGTGGCGAGCACATGGCCGGGCTGAGCACGACCGGCGATTGGCCCCTGCCGCCGCATTCTGCTATTATTCGTTAACCCGTCAATCGCTGGTGAGAATCATGTCCGATCAGGCTATGCCCCTCCACCCGTCACTGCTGGAACTCCTGCGCTGTCCCGTCGCTGTGCGCTCGGCCGAGCACGGCGACGACCCGGGCCGGCTGCGTCTCGTCCACGGCTGTTGGCTGGTCTGCGACGAATCGGGCCTGAAGTACCCCATCCGCGATGGCATCGCCATCATGCTCATCGAAGAGGGCGAGAAGTGGCGGAACACGGCCGAAGCCGACCTGCCCGTGCCACCCCCAGCCGCCTGAAGGCGCCTATGAAGACCATCCTGCAAATCGAGGACAATTACGCCAACACGCGTTTGGTGGAGCGCGTCTTGGAACACCAGGGCTACCGGCTCCTCCACGCCGCCGACGGCCGCACCGGCATCGACATCGCCCTCCAGGAGCATCCCGACCTGATCCTCCTGGACATGGGGCTGCCCGACATGGACGGGCAAACGCTGGTGTCTGTCCTGCGCGGCGCGCCGGAACTGGCCCACACGCCCATCGTCGCCCTGACAGCCTGGCCGGAAGCCACCGCCGCCCAGATGGCCGTCAACTACGGCTGCGACGGTTGCATCACGAAACCCATCAATGTCACCGAATTCGCCGAGCAGATCGCCGCGTATTTGCGTTAGGCCCGGTTAGGCTCAGCACTTACGCGCCTCACAGAAGTTCCGTGAAATGATCCTATTACCGGCGTCTGAGTTCACGCTTGATGAACTCACCCTGGCCTACAACCAATCCCGCATCGATTACCTCATCCCCATGCCGATGAACCCCGATCGGCTGAATGAGTACATCACCCTCTACGATGTTGACCTGCATAGCTCGCGCGTGGCCGTGATCGGCGAAACCATCGTCGGGCTGGGCATGTTGGGGCGGCGACAGGATCAGGGCTGGGTCACCCGGCTGGGCGTGCTGCCCGAGGGCCGACGGCAAGGCATCGGCCGGGCCATCCTGATAGATCTGTTGCACCAGGCGGCGCAGAGCGACCTGCCGGAGGTGTGGCTAGAGGTCATCAAGGGCAATCAGCCGGCGCTGGAACTGTTCCGGCGCTACGACTTCCAGCAAACGCGCGAATTGATTGTTGCCCGCCGGCCGCCGCGGGCGGTCGCCAACGCCGCGGCCCTGCTGGCGGCGCGCAAGATCGACTACCTGCAACACGACGAGGTCATCGACCTGCATTGCGCCCGGCGTGAACGCATGAACTGGCTCAACGCCGTTGATAGCATGCGCAATGTCCGGCGGCTGGCGGCCGCCTCGGTCGGCAGCGACCCATACGATGGCGTGCCGTTGCACCAGTTGCCGCACCTGTCCGGCCTCCTGGTCGAATTCCATGACGGCTCGCGCGGCTGGGTCACTTATCTGGCGACGACGCTGGAACTGAAGCGCGTCAGCGTCGAAGTGAGCTACGGCCCGCCCGACGTCGTCACCGCCTGCCTGCTGGAACTGCTCCATCGCCACCACGCCGCCCAGGACGCCGTCGTCGAGAACATCCCCGACGACGTGCGCTGGCGGGGCTTCCAGCGCGCGGGCTACTTTGAAGTGTTCCGGCGCATCGAGATGGTGCGCCCGGCCGAGAGCGTGAGCTACCCCAGTGCATTCAGCCCGTAAAGCGAGAGACCTATGAGTACCCCAGCAGCAGTCCAGGCGGCGGCCGAATGTCTGGCCGGCGTCGCCCATCACACCCCCGTGCTGACCTCACGAACGCTCGACGCCCGGCTGGGCGCGAGCGTCTTCTTCAAGTGCGAGAACTTCCAGCGCATGGGCGCGTTCAAGTTCCGCGGCGCTTACTTCGCCATCAGCCGCCTGTCCGAGAGCGAACGCGCCGCCGGCGTGATCACCCACTCCAGCGGCAACCATGCCCAGGGACTGGCGCTGGCGGCGCGGCTGCTGGGCGTGCGCGCCGTGGTCGTCATGCCCGCCGATGCCCCGCCCAACAAGCGCGCCGCTACCGAGGGCTATGGCGCGGAGGTCGTGCCCTGCGACGCGCTCTATCGCGAGGAAGTCACCGCGCAACTTATCGCCGACCACGGTTACACGCTCGTCCACCCCTTCGACAACGACAACATCATCGCCGGGCAGGGCACGGCCGCGTTGGAACTGTTCGACGAGGTCGGGCCGCTCGACTACCTCTTCGTCCCCGTCGGCGGCGGCGGCCTGATCAGCGGTAGCGCCCTGGCGGCGCAACTGCGCGCGCCGGAGTGCCGCGTCGTCGGCGTCGAGCCGGCGCTGGGGGCCGACGCCAACCGCTCCTGGCGCAGCGGCGAGGTCTATAAGCTGGAGGCCGTCCCGGCGACCATCGCCGACGGGCTGCGAACGCGGGCCATCGGCGGCCGTAACCTGGCCATCATGCGCCGCTACGTCAGCGACATGACCACGGCCACCGAAGAGGAGATACTGGCCGCGCTGGAATTCATCTGGGCGCGACTGAAGATCGTCGTCGAGCCGAGTTCGGCCGTCGCCCTGGCCCCGCTGCTGGCCGGCGCGTACTCCGTGCCGCCCGGCGCGCGCGTCGGCGTGCTGCTCAGCGGCGGCAACGTCAACGTGGCCGCCCTCTTGCAGCCACCGGTCGCGGCCCCGGCTCCGGCCGCAGCCGCCGCGCGGGAAGGGAGCACAGCACCCGGGCCGCGTTCGGCATCGCGCATCCTTACCTGCGTGCCCCTGCAAGGCCAGGCGATGGCGATGCTGACCGCCGCCGGCCAGGTGGACAGTCTGCCCGACGCCAATGAGGAAACGCTGACCAGCCGCATCGGCGACTACCACGCCCTCATCGTCGGCCCCGATCAACGCATCAACAACCACGTCCTCAAATACGGCTACAACCTGCGCGCCATCGGCACTCTGAGCGACCGCCTCAGCAACATCGACGTCAGCGCCGCCCGCGCGTTGGGCATCGAGGTCTGCTACGCCCCGGACAGCCGCGCTGTGGCCATCGCCGAGCACACCGTCGCCCGCCTGCTGGCCCTGGCCGAAAACCTGGGCGACGGCCGCCTGGCCGGCAAGACGCTGGGCCTGATCGGCTTTGGCCTCGTCGGCAAGCTGGTGGCCCAGCGCGCCGCCGCCTTCGATATGCGTATTCTGACCAACCAGCCCCGCCTGACGCCGGAACTGGCCCTGGCCCCCGGCGTCGTGGCCACCGACCTCATCGACCTGCTGGGCCAGGCTGACTTCATCTCCCTGCACGTGCCCTTCAGCGAGGAAACCGAAGCCATCATCGGCGCGCGCGAACTGGCCGCCGTCAAGCCCGCGGCCATGCTGGTCAACATGGGCCACACTGACCTGATCGACGACGAGGCCCTGCTGCACGCCCTCGACTCTGGGGCCATCGCCGGCGCGGCGCTATCGGATCTGCCGGCGTCGGTGACTGCTCCCTCGACGGCGTCGCTGGCCGTGCGCCGCCACCCGCGCGTGCGCGTCTCGCCCCACGTCTCCGCCGTGCTGGACGACCAGCGCCGCGACGCCGCCCTGCAGATGGCCCGCCAGGTGGTCGCCGCCCTGCAAGTCCGGCGGGCCAACGAGACGCTCAACCTGGAGATCGTCCCCATCGAACTCGTTGCGCCCCACGAACACATCGACCAGAAGCGCGTGACGCGGCTCATGGAGCGGCTGGAAGTAGACGGCCGGCTGGTCAACCCACCGGTGACGACCTACTGGAAAGGCCGCTACGTCATCCTTGACGGGGCGACGCGCTACAGCGCCCTGCAACGGCTGGGCTACCGTTTTGCCATCGTCCAGGTCGTCGATGAGACGCAGACGGGCTTCCAACTGCACACCTGGTATCACGCCATCTCGGCCGAGCCGGAGACACCGGAATCATTCGCGCCGCTGGAAGAGCGGCTACGCGCTATCCCCGGCCTCCAGTTGCGCCCACTGGCCCCGGAGAATGCACGCCAGGCATTGGAGCAGCCGCAAGCGCTGTGCTACTTCCTGACCCGCGACGGCGAGCTGTTGCTGGCCGAACTGGCCGAGGGTGCGCCGCGGCTGGCGGTCATGAACGCCCTCGTCGATACCTACAACGCCTGGGGCAACGTCGAACGCACGCTGCTGACGGATACGGAGCGCCTGCTGGCCCAGTTCCCGCACCTGGTGGCCGTGGCCATCTTCCCGCAGTTCGCGCCGGCCGAGGTCTTCGACGCCGCCGCTGAAGGCGACCTGCTGCCGGCCGGCCTGACCCGCTTCGTCATTCCCGGGCGCATCCTGCGGCTGAACGCCGACCTGGAACGCCTGAAGTGCGACGAGCCGCCGGCCGAAAAGCGCGCCTGGTTCAACGAGTTCCTGGGCGGCAAACTCTCCCGCAGCCGCCTGCGCTACTACCAGGAGCCGGTGGTGCTGCTCGATGAATAGCCCTATTCGCGCCGTCATCTTCGACATCGGCGGCGTCCTGCTGTACACGCTCGACCAGAGCGGGCGGCAGCGCTGGGAGGCGCGGCTGGGCCTGCCCGCCGGCGGGGCCGAGGCGACCGTTCTCAACAGCGAGATGGGCCATCGCGCCCAACGCGGTGAGATCGACGACGAAGCGCTATGGGCGTGGGTGGGTGAGCATCTGGCCCTGGGCGATGACCTGGCCGCCTTCCGGCGCGACTTCTGGAGCGGCGACCGGGTCGATACGCGCCTGGTCGATCTCATCCGGCGGCTGCGCCCGGGCTACCAGACGGCCGTCATCAGCAACGCCGGCCATACTCTACGGGGCACACTGGCGCGCTATGGGCTGTTAGACCTGTTTGATGTCGTCGTGGGGTCGGCCTACGAGGGGTTAATGAAGCCGCACCCGGCCATCTATGAACGGGCGCTGCTGCGGCTGGGTCGCCCGGCCGCGGAAACGATTTTCATCGACGACGCGCCGGCCAACGTGGCCGGCGCGCTCGCCGTGGGCATGAACGCCATTCGCTTCACGCCCGATCTCGACTTAGAGGCGGAGCTGCGGCACTACGGAGTTGTACCCGCCCCAGCCGCGCCCGGAGCCTGACCGCTCGCCCGCCTTAGTCCACCCGAACGGTCGCAACCGCGCTGCCGTCGCCGGGCACGATCTGAATCTGGCTGCCGGCCGGCAACTGCAAGCCCGCCAGGTCGAGCCGCCCGTTCAGCGCGTCGGCGGCCAGCAACGTCCACTGCCGGCCGTCGGTCGAGTAGCGCACCAGCGCCGGTACGTCGGGCCGATTCCACGTGAGGGTCAGGCCGTGGCCACCGGCGGCGCTCAGCCGGGCCGTCACGGCTGCGGCCTGCTCCAGCCCTGGGCCGGCCAGGACACGCTCGGCAATCACCCGGCCATCGCGCAGGAAGCGCACCGCCGCGACGTTGCCATCCGGCACCGGCACCTGCGCGACGAGCGCCTGTGCCTCGACGCCCAGTTCTTCGGCCCGCAGCAGCGTGACCGGGTGGGTTGCCAGCACACGGCCGGCCGCGTCGAGCAACTGCACACGATAGCCGCTGTCGTCGCTCGCCGTTGGCAGGCCGCTCAGCCGATAGACGGGCAGCACGGTGGCCGCATCGCCGTCCAGGTCAGCTCGCAACAGCAACCCCTCGCTGGGGCGCTCACGGCCCTGGCTAGTGCGGGCGACCTGGTCCTGGAAGAGCGCCTCATAGGTGTAGTCGGACACCCACTCCGGGCCGCAGTAGCTCATCATGTCGTAGTTGGCGCTGGGTTCCAGGAGCACATCGTCGGCGGTATCGACGCCGTAGACGCCGATGGTGGCGTTCGGGTAGGGGTAGTGCGGATCGACGCTGTTGGGGTTGCCACAGGGCGCGTGCTGGCGGCCGAAGTTGTGGCCGATCTCGTGGCCGGCGGCATCGCCCGTCTCCACGCCGACATCGAGGCCGAGCGACACCCGTGTGCCAATCCAGCCATAGCCAGAGACCCCGCCCTCGAACCACGTCGCGCCAGAGGCGTCGGCGTTGGGGATCAGGCCGTAATAGACTGTCGCCGAACCGGGGCCGACCTCGGCTGCCGCCAACGTCGTCAGCTGCCTGAGCAGCCGGTCCCATTCGCTCCCCTGGCGCAGATCGCCGGTGAAGGCAAAAGGCGGGTGAAACGAGGTGATGACCTGGCTGACGGGGAAAGCGCCCTGAATCCAGTGGCTAATGGGGTCGTGGGGCGCATCGGCGAAGACGCGGCCGGTGCGCGTGTCGGTGTAGGTGATCGGCACGATGACGATTTGCAACGGGGCGACGGCGTGGAAGGTGAAATCCCCAGTATAGGTGTTGTTGGCCTCGTTCATCTCCGGGATGGTGTTGACGGCGTCAACCGTCGCCGTGAGAGTCACGTCGCCTTCGAGCCACTCCGGCGGCAGGTCGAAGTTGAAGGTGCTATTGAGGTCGCCCAGCGACGGCTGAGCCGAAATGGCCTGGGGGCCGAGCGTTAGTGAACCAAGGGAAGTCATACCGCGCCGGGCATGAACAGTCACTTCAGCCACAGGCGCTGTGCTTGCGCCCGTCGCCTGCGTATAGACGCGCAGCAGCGCCGGCTTGCCGGCAACCAGGCTAACTGAGTTCGTCGCCGTCTGGACTGTCTGGAACAGCCCCAGATGGATGATGGTCAGGTCCTGCGTGGCCGCTTGCAGCGGGCGTTGCAGGACAGCCGGCATGTAGACCTTTTGGGTCTGGCGGTGTTGCGAAGCTGCGTGAGTGGTCCCCACACTCCCCAAATGCATCAGGGCAGCGGCCAGCAGCAACACAACGATGGCGATGAGCCTCGTTGGGCGCTTGTGCATTAGGTTTCTCCGTCTGCTTGCGCGGCAAGTGGGCCTAACGGATCACAACGCCCCGAGCGGGGCCATCATTCAGCAACACACCATGTAGTTCCTGCCGCACTTTTCCCAGTTTAGGCGCAGCGCGTTACAAACCACATTACAGCAAATGACCCTCTGTTGCGGCGTTTTGTTACAGCCAGGACGGGGCCGAGCGCTCCGCATGACAGTCGGCTTGGCAGTACGAATTGCCCACCCCGTAGAGGCGGATTCCCACGCTCGTTACGGGCTACTCGGCAACTCTCTCCGGCGCGGTCACGTCGGGCACAGCGACCATCGGCACGGTGTGCTCGCAGCGGGTACACTTGGCCAGTTCCTTGTTCTCCTGCACCATCAGGCCCCCACAAACGGGGCAAGGCATGGCCAGCGGCCGTTTCCAACTCGTCCAGTCGCACTCCGGGTAATTGGCGCAGCCGTAGAAGACGCGCCCCTTGCGCGTGCGCTTCTCGACCAGATCGCCGCCGCACTTGGGGCAGTGGACGCCGACCTTGACCAGGATTTGCTCGGTGTACTTACAGCGCGGGTAGTCGCTGCAACCGATGAACCGGCCGAAGCGCCCCTCGCGATAGACCAGCGGGTGGCCGCTCAGCGGGCAATCGCGCCCCACAAGTTCCGGCTCCTTGCGTAGGTCCAGCTTGGGCAGGGCCGCATCGGCCACGCCCAGGTCTTTCTCAAACTTCTGGTAGAACTGGCCAATGACCGGCACCCACGGCTTGCCCTCGGCGATCTCGTCCAGTTCGTCCTCCAACCGGGCAGTGAAGTCGACTGAGAGTAGATCGGGGAAGTATTGCACCAGCATGTCGTTGACGATGCCGCCTATTTCCGTCGGCCGCAGCCGCTTCTGCTCCTGATCGACGTAGCCGCGCGCCTGGATAGTCGAGATGATCGACGCATAGGTCGAGGGGCGGCCGATGCCGTGCTCCTCCAACGCCTTCACCAGCGAAGCCTCGCTGTAGCGCGGCGGCGGCTGGGTGAAATGCTGTTCCGGCAACAGCTGTAGCAAGTCCAGCGACTCGGCCGGGCGCAAATCGGTCGGCACTTGCGGCCCATCGCTGTCAGCCTCGCTCTCCTCGTCGGGGTCGTCGGCCCCATAGACGGCCAGGAAGCCGCGGAAGGCCAGAGTTGAGCCACTGGCACGGAACAGGTAGGGGCGTTGCGCCGCGGGCATTTGCGCCGGCCCGGCCCAGATATCGACCGAGACCGTGTCGTAGAGCGCGGGGGCCATCTGGCTGGCGACGAAGCGCTGCCAGATGAGCGTGTAGAGCCGCAGTTGCTCCCGCGAGAGGTGCTCCTTCAGCGACGCCGGCGTGTGCATGACCGACGTCGGCCGGATGGCCTCGTGGGCTTCCTGGGCCGTCTTGGAGCGCGTCTTGTAGACCGGGGGCTTGTCGGGCAGGTAGTCGGCCCCGTATGCCTCGGCAATGAAGCTCCGCGCCTGCTCCTGGGCCTCGGCGGCCACGGTGACGCTGTCGGTGCGCATGTAAGTGATGAGGCCGACGTCCCCCTCGCCAATATTAACGCCCTCGTATAGCTCCTGGGCGATGCGCATCGTCCGCGTCGTGCCCAGCCCCAGCTTGCGCGACGCTTCCTGTTGCAGCGTGCTGGTGGTGAACGGGGCCGCCGGGCGGCGGGTGCGCTTGCCCAGCGTCACTTCGCCCACTTCCCAGTGCGCCTGCTCCAGCGCCGCCAGGTGGGGCGCGGCGGCCGCCTCGCTGGTTAGCTCCGGCTCAGCCCCGTTGAGACGGTGCAGGCGAGCGCTGAAGAAGGGCCGGCGGTTGCCGTTGTTGGCCGGCAGGGTGCGGTACTTCTGCTGGCTCAGCTCCGCGCCGATGGTCCAATACTCCTGCGAGTCGAAAGCCTCGATCTCGCGCTCGCGCTCGACCACCAGGCGCACGGCCACGCTCTGCACGCGCCCGGCCGACAAGCGCCCCTGCACCTTGCGCCACAGCAGCGGGCTGAGTTGGTAACCGACCAGCCGGTCGAGCACGCGCCGCGCCTGCTGCGCCTCGACACGATCCATGTCGATGGCCCGCGGCGCGGCAAAGGCGGCGCGAATGGCCGGCTGGGTGATCTCCTGAAAGACGACGCGCTTCGTCCGCGCCGGATCCATCTCCGCCGCCTCGCGGACGTGCCAGGCGATGGCCTCGCCCTCGCGGTCGGGGTCGGTCGCCAGGAAGATCTCGTCGGCGCGGGCGGCGGCCTCCTTCAGTTCCTTCACCAGGGCGCGCTTCTCATTGGGCACGCGATATTCCGGCGCGAAGTCGTTGTCCACATCGACGCTGAGACGCGACTTCAGCAGGTCGCGCACATGGCCAAGGCTGGGCTTGACGACGTAGCCCCGGCCCAGGTAGCGGCCGATGGTCTTGGCCTTGGCCGGCGATTCGACGACGACCAGCTTACCGCCGCGCTCGACACTGCCGGCGCTCTTGCTGCTCTTGACGGTTGAGGTCTTCTTCGCGCTGCCCTGCGCCGCCGTCTTACCGGTTTTGGCCTTACCGCTCTTGCCAGTGGCACTCTTCTTGCCCTTGGTCGCGGCCGTCGTCTTGCGCGTCGCGGTCGCCTCCGGCTTGGGCAGCGTCTCGTGGGCGGGCGTGCGGCCGCGCAGGTAGATTGTGCCGCCACAGACGGGACACGTGCCGCGCGTCGCCGGCGAGCCGTTGGCCGCCCATTCCGCCACCGGGTTCTGTATGGTGCGCTTCTCTTTGCACTTCAGGCAATAGCCCTGTAGTTCTTCGTTGCTCATGCTCTGCTTCACGGTCCCGCCCGTGGCGAGACCGACCTCAGCTATAGGATTCCAGTTCGGTGCCCTGTAGGCCGTTGATGACCCGTTTGACCAGGGGGATGTAATCCTTATGGACGATCAGCACAGCGTCGTCCATATTCACCACAATCATGCCCTCCAACCCAACAGCCACGACAAGCTTACCCGGCTCATAGTTGTAGAGCAGGCTATCCCTGGACGCGGTGTCGATGACCAATCCTTTCGTGACGTTGGCCTCGGGGTCAGGATTGAGCGCCTCTTTGAGCGCATACAGCGTGCCCGGGTCGCTCCAGCCCATCTCGCTATGCAGCACCAGGGCGCGCTCGGCGTCCACGTGGGTCAGGATGGCGTCGTCGAAGCTGATCGACTTCATCTCCGGGTAGACGCGCCGCAGCGTCGCGTCGTATGCGTCGGTGCCGATGCTCGCTTCGATGTCAGCGAGTTGCGCCCACAACTGCGGTGAGTAGCGGCGGTATTGCTGGCGCACATAGGCCGGCGTAGTCACGAAAAAGCCCGTATTCCAGACGTGCCGGCCGCCGGCGAAAATCTCCCGGCAGCGCTCCAGCGGCGGCCGGTAGGTCAATGAGCCAAAGCGATAATAGAGCAGTTCGCCGGCGCGCCCGGCCATCTCCCCCAGACCGATCCAGCCCAGGTTCTCGTTGGCGAAGCGTGGCGTCTCGCCGATGAAGACGATGTCGGCTGTCTTGTTGGCAATTAGCCCTTCGGCGGTCTGCAACAGGCAGATGAAAGCAGACACATTCTCGATGTAGTTGTCGCTCCAGAGAATGGCCACCGGCTCGTCGGCCCCTTGCCGCCCCATGTGGGCCATGGCCAGCCCCACGGCCGGCCCCAGATCGCGGCGCACCGGCTCAATGAGGATGTTGCCCGACGGCACCAACGGCAACTGCCGGCGGACGATCTCGACGTAGCGCTCGTTGGTGGCGATGGTGATGTTGTCGAAGCCATAGGCCGGCGCGACGCGATCCACGGCCATCTGCACCGTTGATTCGTCGCCCACAATCGGCTCAAACTGCTTCGGCGAGCTTTCGCGGCTGATGGGCCAGAGACGCCGGCCGGCCCCGCCGGCGAAGATAACAATACGCATGGTTCTTCCATTACTCCTTAGCTGCGTCGCTCTGATAAACCACGTCCGGCTCGCGCAGACGCACATAGTTCATGGCGCCCACCTGCTGCACCATGCCCTTCAGCTCCATCAACGTGAGCGTGCTGCTGACGAGGTAGCTGGGCATGCCGGTCAGGCGGCCGAGGTCATCGACGTGGAGCGGCTGCGACGACAATTGCGACAGCAGCGCGGCCTCTTCGGCCGAATCGGGCAGCACGGCCTGGGCCGCCTGTTGTTCCGTCACCATGCGCAGGTTCAGCTCTTCGAGAATGTCCTCGATGCGCGTCACCAGCTTGGCCCCCTGCTGGATGAGCCGATTCGTGCCCACGCTGACCGGGCTGTTGACGTTACCCGGCACGGCAAAGACATCGCGATCCTGCTCCAACGCGAAGCGCGCCGTGATCAGCGCGCCGCTGCGCTCGCCCGCTTCGATGACCAGCACGCCCAGCGCCAGGCCGCTGATCAGCCGGTTGCGGGCCGGGAAGTTGATGCTGCTCGGCTCGGTGCCCAGCGGGAAATCGGTCACCAGCGCGCCGTGGCCATCGACGATAGCATGGGCCAGGTCGCGGTGCTCCGGCGGGTACACGCGGTCGATGCCGCAGCCCATGACGGCGATGGTGCGGCCGTCGGCTTCCAGCGCGGCGCGGTGGGCGACGCCGTCGATGCCGCGGGCCAGCCCGCTGACGATGGTGATGCCGTTGCGGGCCAGGGCGGTGGCCAGATCGTGGGTCACCAGGCGGCCATAAGCCGACAGCCGCCGCGTGCCGACCACGGCCACGGCCCAGTCGTCCACGGGCGCGAACGCGCCGCGCACGAACAGCACCGGCGGCGCGGCCGGAATCTGGCGCAATAGGCCCGGGTAATCGGCGCTCTCCCAGGTCAGCGCCTGCGCGCCGCTGGCGGCCACTTTGGTCGCATAGGCGTCGAGGTCGAGCTTCTGCCGCGCCTCGCGCAGGCTGTCGATGGCCCGCGCGTCAAAGCCGATGTCGCGCAACTGGCTCTCGCCGGCGTGCCAGGCCCGCTCCAGGTCGCCGAACGCGCCCAGCAACGCCTGAACCTTAGCCGGGCCAATGCCGTTGACATAATTGAAGGCGAGCCAGTATTTAAGATCGGACATGGGCAGAGGATACCTCTAGCTGCCGGGCGCGCAAGAGGCGTGCGGACGGCAGCGGAGAAGCGCACTAGGCCTGGTTGTCAAGAAGCCCCGGCATGGGGCGGATGACGATGCGGCCCGTGGCGACATCGACGGCGAGCACGACGTCGGGAATGTCCGGCACCAGGTGCTGACCATCCGGGCCATCGATCACGAAGACGTTGTTGGCCCCGGTTTCCAGCACTTCGGTCAGACGCCCCAGGGGGCGCCCATCTTCGGTGACGGCCGCCAGGCCCAGCAGTTGGTGAAGGAAGTACTCGCCCTCTTCCAGGGGAATGGCTTCCTCTTCGGGAACCTGCAACAATTCGTTGCGCAGACTCTCGGCCTCGGTGCGCGTCGGGTAGCCGTCCAGCTTCAGCAAGACAAAGTCCTGGTGATAGCGCACGCTGACCACGCCGACGCGGCGCGGGGCGCGCTCGCCAACGTAGATGTGCTTCAGCCAGCCGAAGCGCTCCGGCCGGTCGGTCATCGGCTCGACGCGCACTTCGCCATGCACGCCGTGGGGCTTGATGATGCGGCCCACCGCCAGAAAACGAGGCTCGGCGGAACCCTCCGCGGAGCCTCCTTCTGGTCTTGTGTGCCCATCGTCCGGGCGCGGGTCGCTCAAATCGCCGGCCTCAGCGTAGCTCATCGGCTTCCAGCAGCTCCAGCTCGACGCGCTTGCCGTCTTTGGCGGCGCGCACTTGCAGCAGCGTGCGAATCGAGTCGATCACCCGGCCGCTCTTGCCGATGATGCGGCCCATGTCGGGCTGGGCCACGGCCAACTCGACGACCGTCGCCCCGCGTCCGCGCACCTCAGTCACCTGAACCTCGTCCGGGTTGTCGACCAGCGACGTGACGATGAAGGTAACCAGGTCTTTCATGAGCTTACTCTTCCTCGTCGCTGCCCAGAACGGCGGCGACGGCATCGCCCAGGCGATCCACGGCGGCGGCCACGGGCGCAGCGACGGCCTCAACGACCGAGCCGGCGGCGGCTTCGACGCGCTCCACGAGCGACGGCGCGGCTTCCGGCTCCACCGCGGCGACCGGCGCGGGCGCTTCGACGCCACTGTACTCGGCCACCAGCGCGTCCAGCGATTCGCCGGCGTGCAGACGGGACAGGCGGTCGAACGTGCCCTGCTTGTTGAGCAACACGCGCACGGCATCGGACGGCTGCGCGCCAACGCTCAACCAGTAGAGCGCGCGCGCCTCGTCGATGCGAAACTCCGCCGGGTTGGTCAGCGGGTTATAGTGGCCGATGCGCTCGACGACGCGGCCGTCGCGCTTGGCCTCTTTCTCGGCGACGACAACCCGATAGCTGGGCTGCCGCTTCTTCCCGGTTCGACTCAAACGAATTCGTAGCATGGTCTAATCTATCACTCCAAATTGATTACATCTTGCCGCCCAAGAGCTGGCTGAGGGCGCTGCGCCCGCGGCCGCCTTTGAACTGCTTCATCATCTCCTGCATCTCGCGGTGTTGCTTGAGCAGGATGTTAATGTCCTGAACCGTCGTGCCCGACCCGGCGGCGATGCGCCGCTTGCGGCTGGCCTTCAGCAGGCGCGGATTGTGGCGCTCTTCCGGCGTCATGGACTGGATCATCGCCTCGATGCTCTTCAGGTCTTTCTCGGCCGAACTCAGGTCCACATCGCCGGCCATCTTGTTCATGCCCGGCACCATCTCCAGCAGCTTGCCGATTGGCCCCATGCGCTTGACCTGCTGCAACTGCTTCAGGAAGTCGTCCAGGTCAAAGTCGCCCTGCACCAACCGTTGGCCGGCGCGCTGGGCCTCTTCCATATCCATCTCGGCCTGGGCCTGCTCGATGAGCGTCATCACGTCGCCCATGCCCAGGATGCGGTTGGCCAGCCGGTCGGGGTGGAAGACCTCGATAGCGTTCAGCTTCTCGCCCACGCCCAGGAACTTAATGGGCACGCCGGTGACTTCGCGCATGGAGATGGCCGCGCCGCCACGGGCGTCGCCGTCGATCTTGGTCATGATCAGGCCGGTCAGCGACACAGCCTGATTGAAGTCGGTGGCCACGCGCACGGCTTCCTGGCCGGTCATGGCATCGGCCACCAGCAATGTCTCGATGGGCTGGACGCGGGCCTTGATGCCCTTGATCTCGCCCATCATCATCTCGTCGATGTTGAGGCGGCCGGCCGTGTCCAGGATGACCGTCGTCGCCCCGGTGTTGATCGCCTGGCGCACGCCATTGGCGCAGACCGTCACCGGGTCGGCCTTCGTCCCTTCGCTGTAGACGGGGATGTCCAGCTGCTTGCCCAGCGTCTCCAGCTGGTTGATGGCCGCGGGGCGATAGATGTCGGCGGCGACGAGCAGCGGCCGCCGCCCCTGCTTGCGCAGATGCAGCGCCAGCTTGCCGGCCATCGTCGTCTTGCCCGCGCCTTGCAGGCCGACGAGCATGATGACCGCCGGCGATTGCGCGCCGAGATTCAGCCGGCCCGGCTCGCCCAGCGTCCGCACCAGTTCATCGTGGACGATCTTGACCACCTGCTGGCCCGGCGTCAGGCTGCGCATGACTTCCTGGCCGATGGCCCGTTCGCGGACACGGGCGACAAAGTCCTTGACGACCTTGTAGTTGACGTCGGCCTCCAGCAGCGCCAGGCGCACTTCGCGCATGGCGACGTCGACGTCGGCTTCGGTGAGCTTGCCGCGCTTTTGCAGGTTGTCGAAAACGGCCTGTAGCCGTGAGCCTAGAGATTCAAACACTGATGATCACCGTCGGGTGTGTATCGTAAGGGCAGGACAATCGCCGGCCGGCGGGCAGACAGGCAGCGATAGTCGCGCTTCTGCTCGCAAGATTCGTGATTCTAGCGCAGGCGGTGGGTGGCGTCAAGCCGGCAGCAGGTCGTTCTCCCGCTTCAGCCACCGCAACTCTGCCTCGGCCCCTGTCTGGTGGCCGCTGCCGGGAAAGGCTGCTTTGCCCCCCGCCTGTTGCCGGGCACGCCACTTGTTCAGCAGCCCGGCGCGATGGCGAGGTCGCGCTCGACCTCGGTCATGCTCCTGTCGCGGTTGTGTTGCTCATCCTATTCCTAATTCTTCGGAATTGCGTCGCGCGTCAATCCTTAGTGTGTCAAGTATCGTTTCTGGAGGGCATTTAAGCCATTTGTCTAGCCGTGACGTATCAGCAACTGCCCAGGGCTGATTCACCTGACTAAGCACATGTCTTGCCTGTCCGAGCAGCATATAGCCTCGCTCATACTCTTGCTGCACAATCGCCGCAATTCCCGATGCTATCCACGCATTAAAGTGATCGCTAGACAGGAACTGCTCACGAAGCAATACCTCAATAGAGCCTACATTCAGAGGCTCCATCGCATTTGGCTTGATGTGGTTTATTATGTGAGTGATTACATCTGCTGCATCATTCTCCCAAACCTGGGGAGTCAACCAGCTATCAAACCCATCTCTACTCCTGATAATTCCACCCAATGTAAGGTCTATCGTAGGCAGTTGGACAGCTAGCACTTGGATCGAGTACCAAGGACGAACGGCTGTTTTATATCCGACAGTATCGAAAACTAACCACTGGACAAAGTCTTCGGTTTTCCTATACAGAGCTTTCTTAAGGTACTTTTTCCAATGCGGTAAGTAGGGAGAAAACGACCTCTGAAGCTCAGCCTGGAACTGGACCTTCTTCATCTTCTTTTCCTAGATGTTCATTTACTGGGGCCGAATTTCATGAATGGGAATATTCGCCGATGGTAAATGTCCTTGAATCTGTCGGATTCGGGAAGCGGAAAGGGAAGCCGAGCCGGTTTTGAGGTCATAAACTGCGGTTGGCATGCTTAATTGACCCTCAACCACATCGAGCCTTACTGCGCCCCGAGTACCATAGGTTACAACTCTACCGTTCAGGTACGTTACCTCAGTATGCAAGTCATTGCGACCAAGGTCGTCGACCAATGACTTGAAGGCTGAATGCTTGAGTGTTCCCGCCACAGGCCCTGTACCGGGGACGGCTGCATCAGCTTCATTTGCTAGCCTTTGTAAGATTTGTGCTGTTGACCGTTGAGATAACAGTTGATTAATCCCATAACCGGCTCCAGCAAGTAGGCCACCAGATGCGGCCTGTAGTAGTACATCGCTTGGATTGCCAAGCCCCTCTGCAATATCGCGCGCCGAGAGCACATTCCCAGCGGCTTGACCTGCTTGCCCAGCAGCCACTCCACTAGCTGCTCCAGATAATACCGTCCCGGAAAAACTTGCGCCGAGTCCCAGTCCCCCCGCTGCGACTGGTGCTGCTAGCAGGCCAAACGTCGCCCCGCCAACCGCACCCGCAACGGCTGCCCCGCCAACAGCTGCCCAGTTGACATTGGTTAAAGCGTCGACCGTCAGGCCATTCTGGCTAATATTGGCTACAACTTGAGCGCCATATGAAATAGCAGCCCCACCAACGGCACCGATGATTGCGCCGCAAATCATGGGAATACAGTGCCCAGTTGGGTCTGTATAGTTTAACGGTGAGTTATGGGCATAGGCATAACGGTTATGGCTCTGCGGGTTTGCCGGCTCCGGCACAATCGAATCCGGACTCACAAACCGCCCCAACTGCGGATGGTAGTAGCGGGCGTTCATGTAGATGAGGCCCAGGTTGTAGCTGCCCGTGTTGTTCTGTCGGTGGCCGGTGAAGCCGCGGTCGGTCACGCTGGGGTTCGTGCCTGTGGGCGTGCTGCTGAAGGCTCCGAACGGCTCGTACATGGCGTAGCCGCTGTCGATCCGCGCGCCGCCGGCGTCGCCCACGTGGACCACGCTACCCAGGTGGTTGGTGTGCAGCGAGTAGAGCGTCGCCGCCCCGCTGCCGACCTTCTTCCAGGCCACGGCGACCTGGCCGTTGGCGCTGAAGGTTACGCGCTGGGTAATAGTGGGGTTCGCGCCGCTGGGAACCTCCTCCTCGTAGTCGGGGAAGGGCGTGTAGACGTTCGCGCCGTTGGGGTAGAGCGTGCGCGTGCGGGCGCCGGCGGCGTCGTATTGGGTTGTTTAGGTGCGGGTTGGTTGCTGGCGCGGCGTTGGCGGCGGGGCGTCAGCAAGGAAGGTTGGCAACACGTTTTGGAAATCTGAAACGACCAAACAACAGTCAACTATGCTCGACTTGCCGCGAGTTTGCGTGATGCACAGCCAAGTCAGCACGAAAGTTGCAAAAACCAGATTTTGGGGTTCATTGTACTTCAGCTATAGATCCTTTCTTAGCGCTGTGTAACGGCCATCTCGAAAGACAGCCTGAATATCCCCATGGACTGGAGCAAGCATTCTGGATAACTCTGCTAGATGAGCCTCCAATGAGGTGTTGAACAGTCTATTTCCTAGCTGACGGAGTTCTTCGGCGCTTCGATGGGGAACACCCTTTACGGCTTCAATGAAGTTACGGAGACCATACCATTCAATCTGACCGTCGATAATATTCTCCCAACTGCGCACGGCATCAGCACTACCGATCATCGCCTCCAATCGGCTCCTGTCGGCTATGAATTTGAGCTGGTAGTCTTTAGATGCCAGGATAACCAAACAGATCTCGCCACCGCGGGCTTCATCCTGTTTGACGATTGAGAAGCCGCCATCCTTGAACAAGAAGCTAAACTCCCCTTCTACAAGTTCAACAAATCCTTGGCACCAAGCCACTTGGCTATGCTGATAAAGATGCTTCATACCTTGAGAGTGCTGCCCCCTGCCAGGTTAGTTCGTTTTTACCCAGCTATTGTCTATCAGCTCATAACCATATTTCGCTGCATTGTCTCTCAAATACTGGATCTCCTGCCACCGAAACGTACCCACGGCGTTCTGTTCGACGTACTCAATCGTTTCGCCAACGAAGTCAATTCTTCCGACCCCAGACTTGAGTTGATTCTCAAGGAACTGCTTATTTGCAGCCCAAGCCAAATTGGCATTTTGACCAAGCGCATCCCAAACTCCTTCAGCAGTTTGATAATAAATACCCCCATTATTCTGTGCCTCCGCTACATATCCTGCGCCTTCGACGGCTTGTCCAATCACAACACGGGACCCAGAACCACGAGTAGACTGCTCGGCTAACGATTTGACAAGCTGCACACCTTCGTCGCTCAGTTGTAGACCCTCATCTGTAAAACTTGCAGCCCGACGTAGGTTCGTCGCAGTTATTATTGCGTGTGCACCATCACCAAGATGGCCGGCCATTCGCAATATATCGGTGACGTCATCTCCATGAGCCACTGCCCGTACTGCCACTCCCCCACCCGTTACGACCGGCAGCGCCAGGCTGGCTACGTCTGCGGCCAACGACAGCCCACTTGTCCAGTTTAGCCCGTTTTGGTGGATGTCATAGACGTCATAAATGATGGAGGCCACATCCAGGAGAGATTCGAACCAGTGGCCAGAAGGGTCGTTGTACTTGACAGGGTTATTGAGCGAGTAGGCGTAGCGGTTGTAGGCTTGAGGTATCCCCGGCTCCGGCACAATCGAATCCGGACTCACAAACCGCCCCAACTGCGGATAGTAGTAGCGGGCATTCATGTAGATCAGCTTTAGGTCATACGTCCCCGTGTTGTTCTGCCGGTGGCCGGTGAAGCCGCGGTCGGTCACGCTGGGGTTCGTGCCTGTGGGCGTGCTGCTGAAGGCTCCGAACGGCTCGTACATGGCGTAGCCGCTGTCGATCCGCGCGCCGCCGGCGTCGTATTAGGTTGTTCAGGTGCGGGTTGGTTGCTAGTAGCAGTTGCTGGCGGGATATCAGGGAAGAAGGTTAGTTGTACAAATAACAACTTCCAGGAGCACTTATCAAAAGAACCATGGTCTATGGGCTTGCGCTAGGAGCGTCCGACCCCTTCTAATTGCTTCCTTAACCTCTTGTCGTGTCTCTTTAGAGTAGATATCTCCCATCATTTCTAGCGCTGCCGATAACCCTAGAACTGTTTCACTAAGGCGCTCTGTCGAGGAGGATGTATTACCTGCCACCAGTGCCTGGTGAATGATGGAACGTACTTTCTCATCGCCAAGCTCAGTACACCGTAACTTAAAGAACCTGACTCAGCATTGCTCTTATCCATGATGTCGGATAAGCTGAGATGATGGCCAAAGAACATATTCAACTCAGTGAATCAGAGCGTAAGCAGTTAGAAGATTTGTT